>NZ_BAABJZ010000102.1:0-107288 GCF_039543565.1 Ferrimonas pelagia
ATCATCGATGCAAGCACATGTGGCAACTGATCCGGCGGGTGAAGTACTTCATGAACAACGCCTCACCATTCCCGGGTGGTGGTCATGGATTGCAGATAGTGGAGCACAATTAGGATCAGTTATTTAGCAACGGAAACACCAACGCTGCTCAAGTCGTATGAACTGACGAAAAAGCACCGCTTCAAGCCCAAGTTGGTGCTGTACAAAGCTAAACCCAAAGGGCGTCATTCCATGACCCAACGCGGCCAAGTGAGACGTTCCAGGACAAGCCTAAAGGCGGCGAAAGGAGCCAACGAGCCATGGCTGCTCGCAACCAATCTGCCGGTCGAGACGAAGCAAGCCAAGAATATCGTTGATATCTACGCCTCACGAATGCAGATCGAAGAGTCATTTCGCGATCAGAAGTCCGAGCGTTTCGGCCTGGGAATGAACCTGCACAAAAGCCGGGTGGTAAAACGCATGTCCATCTTGGTTATGCTGGGAACAATCGCCCACATCGGTCTTTGCCTGATCGGGCAAGCGACGCAGGCCAGCGGACTGCACCGCCAGTTCCAAGCGAATACCGTTAGTAAACGCCGAGTGCTGAGCCTGTGCTATCTCGGGCTGCGTGTGCTGAGAGCCAACTGGATAAGTTTCACGCCCCAACAGTGGGCAGATGCTATGCAGCAACTCCGAGCGAAAACACGGAGCTACAGCGATGCATGGCTCAATTAAATTCGTGGGGATCCCTCAGGGTCAGAGACATTGAAATGCCGTTTTACTCGATGATTGTCCCCAAGACCGGCGCTGAGTGTCGTTGGGTGAGGGCAGACCGGGAGCTTGGCGGAGTGATTTTCGAAAGCGGCTGGCCGCTTTTGCTCTGGGAAAATGGCGACTCCAAGCGCGTCGGCCCGAGCACGACGTAAGCGAAGAGCAAGCCGGGCGCAGGCACGCGGAACCTGCCAGCAACGCCGTTTTTGATCTCCGTCGACTTCGAGGAGCGCAGCGACGAAGGGAGATAAAGGGGAGTGGGGAGGGGCGGAGCCCCTCTCCTTGCCGTCGCCAACGCGACTAAGATCTTTGGTTCAATACAAAACTTGGCACGCCGCAGGCGTTACCACCCAAGCCGTGTGCCAACACATTCCCCACCTAAGCCAGCACGCTGCAGGCGTTATCACTCAAGCCGTGTGCCAACACATTCCCTACCTAAGCCCGCACGCCGCAGGCGTCACCACCCAAGCCGTGTGCCAACACACTACTCACAGAAGCCAGCACGCCGCAGGCGTTATCACCCAAGCCGTGTGCCAACACATTCCCCACTTAAGCCCCACGCCGCAGGCGTCTACTTAGGCCGTGTGCCAACACCCATAAAAACTAAGACGAAGTCCAGTTATGCCGCCGCGGATCCTTGGGGTAAAACCGATCCGGCTGACAAGCCACATGCTCAAACCGGCGGGTGTTTTTGTAGGGCAACTTCATAAAGCCGGAGACGCCGAGATCGGCGATCTGCGGCACGCAGGCGAGGATCCGATCGAGACAGGCGCGAAACTCGACCTGTTTGCGTGGATTGAGTAGGCGCAGGTAGGAGTGGATCTTGAGGTGATCTGGCAGCACCTCGAAGATGATGCAGCCGGTGTGGTGAATGAGGTTGAGCTTGGCCAACTCATTGAGGATCGTCTGCGGCAGAACCAGGTTTTCATCGGGATCGCGGCCATCCTCAAAGTAGGAGTGCAGTCGACTCTTGTGTTCCTGCTCGGTGGTTTCGCTGATCTCAAACGGCAGCGCCAAGCTGGGGGGGAGAACAAATCGGCTGTGGGCGTCCTGACGCTCCAGGTGCAAGGTGGCGCGGGCATCGAAGAAGCAGGCCTTGAACACGGCGTCGCTGGCATGGGGGCGCAGGGCGCGGGCGAGACTGACCAGGTTGTTGACCGCATACTGAAACGCGCTTTGATATTGGGGATCTTGCAGGTGCAGGCTGGAGTCGATGTCGACGCCGTCGTTGTGCCAGTGCAGCGCCAATCCGCCCAGCAGGGGATAGTGACCCAGTTGGGTGACGGCGGTGACAAAGGCTTTCTCGTTGTCGCCCATGCCATTGAGGAAGTCGCGGTAGTAGTGGGCCAGTTGCAGATCCGCTTCGCGCTGGGGCGAGAGCGGGATCTGCTGATTGTCGCGCAGAAACGATTTGCGTGAGCTATAGGAGACGGTGTCGATCTCCTGCCCGATCTGATGCACCCAGACCGGCAACTGTTGCGCCGGGGCTTGGAGCGGCGGCGGCAACAGCAGCCAGTGACGGGCGGCAGGCAAGGTCGCCAGGAAGTGATCGCCACCGGCGGCGCGGGTGGTGGGATCGTCCGACAGCATGGCGTCGAGGATCTGCGCCAGTGGCTCGGGCAGGCCGAGCGAGCGGGCCGGGCGGATCTGATGGCCAAAGCGGCTGATCTGGCCGGAAGCCAGGGCATAGAGGGTGGCTGCGGCGCCTTGCTCGTCAAAGCGGGGTGAGGAGGGGCGTCCGTCGAGTTGATCCTTGCCGATAAAATAGATGTCGCCCATATGGGCGTTGGAGCCTTGATCCCCTTCATACAAGCCCAGGCCGCTGGCAATGGGCTGACCGAGGTGATCTTGCTGGGCCGGCACCGCTGAGCCCCAGTCGACCAAGGAGAGTCGCTGCCGGCTCGGCTCGTACATCAGATTGGAGGGCTTGATATCGCCATGGATGATCGGCTGGGGCAGTTGGCGCAGATAGAGCAGGATCTCGGCCAGTTGGGTGGCGATGGGGACCAACTCGGTGACGGGCAGTGGACCGAGCTGGCGACTGCGCCAGGCCAGATCCTGCCCGGGCGCGCGTGCCATCTGCAAGATGGGCTGGCCGGACGCGCGGACGAAGTTGGCATAGCGGGGGATCAGCGGATGATCCAGCCGTGCCAGGATCGCCGCCTCCTCCGCCAGTCGCATCTTGAGATGGTCGGGCAGGGTCAATCGACTGAATTTGAAAACCTGTTCATTTTTGCTGGAATAACCCGCAAAAACAAAGCCGAAGACGCCTTTGCCGATGTACTCGACCCGTTGGTAGCCGAGTCGATGCAGCTGTTGCTTGCACAGCTGCAGCCATTGCCGAAGTTTGTTGGCATCATCTTGTTTTAAAAGATAAATAGATTGCTCTTCGGCGATGTAAAAGTGCTGTAGGTTTGCGCTATTTTCCACCATCTCCTCCTTGAACTTGCCCTAGCATAACTTATTGCACGCTTGTGGGAAGAATGTGATCTAAGGCACAACCGTTTGATCTGAATCATCGAGTTGGCGAAGAGTTGTGACACACTGAGATCATCTCTTTGGGTGTCCTATGCAGGTGGGTCACATGACATATCAAGATCTTGGATTGGATAGCGCCGAGCTGGTTGAGCTGCTGGCCTATCCCCGTCGAAAAATGCGCGACAATATGGATGTGCGCTTTTGTCCGCACGCGGCTTTCTATAACCCGGTTGATGAGCGCTGCATCTATTGCCATCAGGATACCGAATGCAAATGGCTCAATCATAATGATGAGATGGTGGCCATTGAGGGTAAGTCGACCGCTGATATCCAGCGGGAATTGACCAAAGCGATGGATTACGTCGAGGCGCAGTTGACCGCCGCCCACCTCAATCGCCGTGCCTGTACCTGCGATAACTGCGCCTGGCTGGTGAAAGTGCGTCAGGTCTTGGCGATCTCGGTCTAAGCGTACGCTGTTTATTTTGTCTGTGAGTCAGTAATCTGGGGCTTTCTTGCTAGAGAGGGCCCGTGCATGGACGTCGAATTTTGGACTCAGAAGTGGCAGACCGGTCAGATCGGCTTCCACCTTCCCCACCCCAATCCCCTGTTATTGCGTTATTGGTCGGCGGTTGCGCCGGCTGCTCCTGTCACCTTGGTGCCCATGTGCGGTAAGTCGCTGGATCTCAACTGGTTGGCGGATCAAGGCCGGGCGGTGATCGGGATCGAGCTGGATCGCCGTGCGGTCGAGCAGTTCTTCGACGAGCAGGGCGTGCAGGTGCAGCCCCAGGCCTGTGGCGCGCATCAGCGCTATCGTGCGCCTAAGCTCGAGATCCTGCAGGGCGATTTCTTTACGGTTCAACCGAGTCAGCTGCCTGAGTGTAATGCGTTTTATGATCGGGCAGCGCTGATCGCCCTCCCGGCCGAGATGCGCCAAGCCTATATCGAGCAGTTGGCGGCGTTGCTGCCTGTGGGCGCCAGCGGACTGCTGATCACCTTAGAGTACCCTCAGGCGCAGAAGGCGGGTCCGCCCTTTTCGCTGACGCAGGAGGCGTTGCTGGCCTTGTGTCAGGGCCGCTTCGAGCTGACCCTGCTCAGCCGCGAGGATGTGCTGGCCGAGCCGGAGAATGCCCGCTTTGTGGCCCAGGGCGTGACCTGGCTTAATGAGGCGGTTTATCGGTTGCGGCGGCTTTGATTGAGCTGGGATCAGTTGCGCCTAGGAATAAAGACGACTTTACTTAAGGCCAATAAAGGCAGTGTCTTGGCACCCGTGGCGGCGGGTTATGCCCAATGGCTGCGGTTGGTTGGCGGCAGCGTCGACAGAGGCTGCTACCAGCGTGTTTGGGGTACGCCGTTGGCGGATAGGGTAGAGCAAGGAGAGAGACGATGGGGTGGTTGACCGGTTATGCATTGATGGGCACGGTGGTGTTTCTGACGATCTGGGTCGGCAATCACTGGCAGCGTCATGGCTTCGCGCCGTCCGCCAGTTGGCAGGTCTTGCAGCGCGAATGGCAGCGTCGACGCCGTCGCCCCGGCTTGGCCCTGTGGGAAGCGACCATCAGTCTGGCGCTGGGCGTGCTGCTGTGGCCACTGCTGCTGTTGGATGCGTTGACCCAGTTGACCACACCGGCGAAGCCGGTGGCGTTTGTGGTGAAACCGGAATATCTGCGTGAGCCGGTCAGTATCGATACCTTGGAGCGGCGAGCGACGGACGATCCCAACAGCCGGTTCAATCCACTTAATCCGGACTGGCTGGAGTTTAAGCAGCAGCAAAAGCCCGGCGACGCGGTATGGTCGTTCGAAGCCCAATGGCAGAGCATGCACGATGCCGCTCAGACCCAGCAGGTGAAGGGCTACGTGTTGTTGCGTCAGGAGCAGCCCATTGCCCATGTGTGCACCGAGGTGCGCGATGACGATGAGGCTTAACACTCACCCCTCGCTGAGGATGGCGTAAAACAGGCAATCGCTGCGCGCGATCTTGGGGTTGGTGGTGATCATAAATAGCTTGCTGTCGTGACGCAGCTGCAGTGCCTCTCCGGCCTGGTGAAACAGGCGCTCGGCGGGGATCTGCTCGGTGCCTTGAGTCAGCTGCAGGCTCTTCAGTCCTTTGCGTCCCAGCCAGCCTAATTGGGTGCCCCCGCTAAGCCAGCCAAAATTCATTCGTTCAATGTCCGGCGGCAGGGTGATGTCGGCGCTGGGATCGCCGCCTTCGGCGTATTGGATCACGCTGTTTGACTGCAGCTCAACCCGGATAGGATCGCGCAGCACCTCCAGCTGCCAGTCTCCTGAGGTTTCGGTCAGGATCTCCGCTTGGCTGGCAAACCGGCACAGTCCTTCATAGGCCACCACGTTGCTTTGTGGATCCACCGCGCCGCCACACTCGATGGTGACGATCGGCGAGTCGTGACTGCTGCATTCCATCAAGGCGCCCAGGGTCACTTCGGTATACAGCATGCGTTCACTGAATAGGGCGGCGAGGGCGCGGTGCGGGGGATCGTTGCGGGTGCTGACGGCAAAGCTGGGGCCGGAGCCTGAGGTGTTGTGCAGATCGATCACCGCCTCCGGTTGCAGTCGGGCCAGCTGGCTCTCCAGTGCGTGGGCGATGGCGGTGGCCTCGCCTGCGGCGCCGAAGCCGCGATTGAGATCTGGCTGGTCGGGCAGTTGGCGGTAGACGAACCCTTCGTCGGCTAACGCGGCGGGCAGGTTGATCAGGGCGAAATGGCAGGTGACCGCTGGTTGTTGCTGGCGCTGCAGCCATTGCCAGATCCCGTGACTGCCGGACGGCTCGTTGCCGTGCAGCAGGGTGATCACCACGCGATGACGCGCAGGATCACGGCCGGGCTGGGTGAGCCAGACGGGACCCGGCTGCTGTTGCAGCCAATGCCACAGACCCCGCTCTAACTCTGCGGGCTCGGGCAGAGGCACAAAGTGCAGCCGATCCATATTCATGACGTTGGGATCTCCCATAGGCCAACGGGCTGCGCCCGATCGGCGTGTTGTTGGTACAGGGTGAACATCTGTGCCAAGGCTTGACGGCGCTCGCCACATTGGGCCTGCAGCGCATCGAGTGTTCGCGTCTGCCAGACGGCGCCGGTTTGGCCGCTTGCCAGACGTTGACTCAGCAGTGCCAGCAAGGGCGCGCTGTCCTCTGCGTCTATTCCCATCTGGCGTAAGCCCAGCCCGGCTCGCGCCAGCATGTCAGGCAGCAGCGCCGTCAGCGGTGTTTCCGTCAGCGTTCCGCGCGCATTGGGCCAAAGCAGCTTGGCGTTCAGGCCAAATTGGGCGGCGCGATAGAAGTTGTATTCGGCAAACTCAAACGGCAGGGCGTCGAGCAGTTGATCCAACTGAGGCAGCAGTGCCTGACTTAAGCCTAGCACCAGCGCGGCGTTGGCCATCATGTCTTGTGGCGTCGGCCCGGCGGGCAGGCTACGCAGCTCAATGCGCAGATGGCCGCCATCGGCGGGATCATACACGGGTCGGTTCCAGCTCCAGACGGTGCCATTGTGCAGGCGCAGTGCCGACAGGGCTGGGCCTTGATCTGGCCGGTGGAGGCTGGACTCCGGCTCAGGCAGCAGGATGGGGAACAGGCTGGCCCCTTGACGGAATAACTCCAGCGCACTGTGGCGCACGTAGCCCTTGCCGAAGGAGACGCGGGCGGGGCGCTTCCAGCCGGTGTTGCACAGGTTGCGGCTGTCGATGGACTGTTTGAACAGGGGGATCCGAGTTTCGTGCCACAGCTTATGGCCAAGAAACAGCGGCGAGTTGGCGGCCAGGGCTAAGGCGAACGGGGTGGCCAGCTGGATGGCGTTGTAGCGTGCGGCAAATTCGCTGGGCGCGACCCGAAGATGCAGCTGTAGCGAGGTGTTTGCCCCCTCTAGGGTCATGTCGTCGGCGGTGATCTGCAGCGGCTCGGCGCCGTTGATGTTGATCTGAAACGGTCCGCCCCGCTGCTGGGATAGCTGCTCGGTCAGGCGGTGATAGCGCGGCTCGTCGGTCATGGAGTCCAGGCCGAAATCGGCGCGGGTTAAGGTCGGCAGTATGCCGATGGCACTCACCTGACAGCCCATGGGCGCCGCCAGTTGCCGCAGTTGCTGGTGTTTTTGCTGGATTAGCTGGCTTAACTGGTGAAAGGGTTGGCCGCGGCAGAGGGTATAGGGGCAGTTGAATTCCAGGTTGAAGCGGTTCAGCTCTGGGGTCAGCAGCGGGTCGTCGGCGGCGCTGAGTAGCGCTTGATTGGCCATCATCGGCCGTTGCTGGTCGTCGGTGAGATAGAATTCAAGCTCGGCGCCCAGGGTGGCGGGGGCGTTGCCCCAGCCCGGCTCGGCGAGCAGTTGTGCCAGATCCTGCAGATCTTGCTGCAGCCGTCCGGCAAATTGTTCAAAGTCCTGCTGACGGTGGTGGCGCTGTTGCAGCGACTGTCCCATAAGGTCATCTCCTTGGCCTTGATGGGGTTATCTTAGCCCTAGTCGCTGGTGAATATCTACGCAGAATATCAGGGTGTTATGGGAGGGTGTGGGGGCCAGCCGCGTGCGGCCAGCACCTAGGTGTCAGCCTGCGCGCATGGCCAGCAGGGCGGAGAGTTCATAGGGGGCGGGGTAGCGCACCCAGGCGATCTCCCGTTGTTGCACCGCGACCATCGACATGCGATCGGCCAGTTCATTGCCTTCGATCCCGGCGTGACCTTTGACGTGTTGTAGGCTGATCCGATCCTTCACCGTCTGCCACAGCGCGTGGATGGTTTGAATGAGCGCGAGGTTTTTGATCTCGCCCCCGGCCTTCTTCCAGCCCTTTTTCTTCCAGCCGTCGGCCCAGACACTGACGCAGTTGATGGCGTACACCGAGTCACACAGCACGGTGATACTCAGATCCTCTTGCAGGGCTTGCTCAGCCAAGAGCAGCGACTGGTGCAGGCCGTTGAGCTCGGCGGTGTTGTTGGTGCCCTGTGGGTTGTACAGCCCGTACCAGAGCTCCGTCAGCTGTCCTTGGCGATACACGGCGACGCCGGTACCGGCATTGCCGGGGTTGGGATCGCAGGCGCCATCGCAGTAGATCAGCACATCGCTGTCCGGTTGCGCCGCGCTGGTTTTGCGCGCGGTCGGGGCGCTGGCTTTGCGTGTTGAGGCGCTGGCGGGCTTCGCCGCGGCCGCGCCAAGGGCTTTTTGATGGCCCATCTTCAGGGCCGCCATGGCCGCCTCCCGACTGGGGTAGGACTTGTACTTGGCACCGGCAAAACCACTGACGGCGGCTTGCGCCTTGGGCCATTCGGTGAAGATCCCGGTTTCGCGTCCTTGCCAGACGACGTAGAACTTTTTCGCCATGGGTTCGCTCATGGTTGCTGTTGAATGGGGCCTATCATAGGCGCTCCGGTCGTCGACTTCGAGTTGCGACGCATCGAGTGTAGAGGATCTGGCCAGGTTCGTTGCTGATCTGGCCGTGTCTTATAACACGCGGCGCGCTTGCCAGTAGTTGGCTGACCAATAGGGGTTATCCAGCCGAGACAGCATCACGCCCCGGCTGTAGGAGGTGTGCAAAAAGGTGATCTCATCGAGCATCATGCCGACATGGCGGACATTGGCGCCGGTTTTGAAGAACACCAGATCACCAGGAGCGATGGCGCTGCGGCGGATCGGGCTGCCGATCTGGACCTGCTCGGCGGTGGTGCGCGGCAGGGCGACGGCGAAGTGGTCTCGGTAGGTCAGTTGCACCAGGGCCGAACAGTCGATCCCCTGTTTGCTGTTGCCGCCCCAGCGGTGCGGCACGCCCGCCCAGGCCTGGTGTTGGGCGCTCAGCGCTTGGGTGATCCGCTGCTCATTGGTGGCAGCGGAGGTCGGGCTGACGCTGCTGAGTTGAGCGGGGTTGTGGGCGCAGCCGATCAGTAGCAGGGCGGGCAGCAGCAATCGAAAGTGGTGTAGGCAAGATCGGAACATGGGGCACTCACTGGTTGGCGTGGCGGAAGGATAATGCGTTTGTCATAACAAAGCAGTGAATAAGATTCGGTCATTGTGAATTCCACTGGGATTTTATGGTGGCTGGCTTGGTTGTAATGCTTTGTTAGACTGGATAGCGTCCTAAACCGAGGCAGGGAAAGCATGACGATCAGCATCGATGCACGATTTAATGGGCCGGACGGCAGTGGCAATGGCGGTTATTGCGCCGGACGCTTTGCCCAGGCGTTTGCCGCCGAGACGACGCGGGCGGTGACGGTGCGCCTGATGGCACCGCCGCCACTGGAGACGGCGTTGCAACTTCGGCGTGATGCGGCGCAGGGGCAGATCTGGCACGGTGAGACGCAGGTGGCGAGCGTGGCGTTTGCCGATCTGTCGCTGACGCTGCCCACGCCCTGCACGGTGGCGCAAGCCTGCGAGGCCAGTCAGGGCTATGTCGGTTTTCAGGCGCACCCTTTTCCGCGCTGTTACGTCTGTGGCCCGGATCGGGCGCAGGGGGATGGGTTGAGGATCTTCGCGGGTGCGGTAGCGGGGCGGGAGATGGTGGCGGCGCCGTGGCAGCCCTATCCGGATCTGGCCGAGTCGTCGGATCGATTGGCGATAGAGCAGATCTGGGCGGCGCTGGATTGTCCCAGCTATTTTGGCGCCACGCTGGGTGAGCCTGGCAATCCGGGCTTGCTGGGGGCGCTGACGGTGCAGATCCACCAGCGCTCCCTTTCGGTTTCTGAGCGTTACCTGATCTGTGCCTGGCCGCTGGGCAAAGAACGGCGCAAGCGCTTTGCTGGCGTTGCGCTGTTTTCCGAGGCTGGGGTGTGTCTGGCGCGCGGCCATAGCACGTGGATCTTGCTGTCACCCCAAGCGGAGTAGTTGCTCCATCTGCTGCTTGAGCTTGTCGGTGAGCGGCCCCTCTTTCAGGTTGGTTGCGCCAGTCTCCAGGCGCTCAAGGGCATCGAGCATGATGGCCAGCTCGACGTAGTTGGCCTTGTTGGCCCCATCGGGCCGGGTGACGTTGAAAAAGTGGTGGGCCGGTACGCCTGCTGCAACGGGATCGGGCCAGTGTCCCGGTGTGTATTGACTGATCGCTTGCGGATCGCGGCAGCGCACGCAGTCGGGGACGTGACAGGACTCTCGTCCCTGGGTGATCACCGCGTTGAATCGTTCGATCACCGCAGGTCGCAGCAGCGCTTTGGCCAGGCTGAGATTGAGCAGGCTGACGCTGTGTAATGGGTCGCCGTCATTCTGTTGGTAGTGCTGGCGGATCTGATCGATCAACGTCACCACTTCGGGATGATGGATGTGATCGAGAAACAGACAGAACTCGCAGCGGGCGTGGAGCAGTTCATCGTCGGCTTCCTGATCGTCAGGGAAGTCGAGATTCCACCACAGATCGGGCAGCCAAGGCGCGACGGACAGTTTCATGCCGGCAAAGTGCGGCTGATGAGTGAGGCGCTGCAGTGCCTCGGCTTTGTCATCGATGACCTTGAGCAGGGCAAGCTCAAAGCTGTCGCTCAGCGGCTTCATGGGGGTACCTCTTTGGCGAATGGGGGGCAGAGTCGGATGACCGACGCCATAGATCCAGAATGATCCTTGCATAGAGGCGGCGCACGGGGGCCAGAGCTGTAGTTCTCAGTAGGGAGAATGCGGCTTCAATCGGGTAAATTCGCCGCGGGTGCACCGCGCAGCCCATTGTGCGGGGGAACTAGGCGATGCGGTTTGCTGCTATCTCCCTCGCGGGGCAAGGGCTGGCTGATCCGAGTCGGGACGCCAGCCTTGCTTGTGGTGAGGCGGTGATGGGAGTGGGCTAATCGATGGGATCGAAGCTAAAGCCTTGGCCACCGATGCTGGCTTCGTACATCAGCCCGCCTTTGGCCATGGTGAAGATCGCCATGCCGCCACTGTAGCGGTTGTCCGCCTGGGCACTGCCAGCCCCTGCGGTGGTGCCCTTGGTATTGGCGCCGGCACTGGCACCAACGGTCAGCGCGACCGCACTGGCTTGGGCACCAAACTCAAAGTCGCCACTGGTGAACTCGGTGTAGGCGTCTTTGTTCTGGAAGAAGATGATCTGGCTGTAGGCCTGGCCGCCGAGCTGCAAACCGAAGGTGAGCTGCGCCATCTTGCTGTTGCCGGTATGCACCCCGCCACGAAACACCTTGCCTGAGCCATAGGCGCCGCCAATGCCGATCCCACCTTTGCCGATGGTGGGGAAGACGGCATAACCAAAGGCGTCGTTGAAGAAGGCGTGGGTGGCGGAGGCTTGTTTGAATTTGGCGATGGCGTCGCTGGCCGGATCGGCCCAAGTGGCTGGTGCCCACAGTAGCAGCATGAACAGACACCCTTTTAGCACGGTTCGCATTGGTCATTCCTATTGTTGAGCATTGGGGTAAGCATAGCCAAGTTGGGTGTTGCTGGGCGTTAGCGCGGATGCAGCCAGCTGGGTAACAGCTGATAGGGATCCAGCTCGACGCTGCGGTCAAAGTCGATCTCTTGCTCGATGAGGCGCTGTTGCAGCTCGCCGGCCTTGAGCTGATCAAACAGATCGGTGCAGCCGCCAATGAACTCCCCGCGGATGAAGATCTGCGGCAGGGTGTTCCAGCCGGTCGTATCCTTGAGTACGGCCCGGATCTTGGTGCCGATGTCGTCCTGCTGGTATGCCACGGCATCGAGATCGATCGACAGATAATCAATGCCATAGCGGGCCAATGCCTTGCGCACCGACCAACAGAATTCACACCACTCTAAGGCGAACATCACCACCGGGGTTTTGCGGTCGGTCAGTAGGGCTTCGACCTTGGCCTGAGCGATGGGATCCAGGCTGACCGGCGTGTCATCGACCGGGGGCGGTGGCGCGTGGCTGACATCGAAACGGTGGTTGGGGGTCGAGCGGGCGATGGTCATCTCCTCCTCGCTCATCGATTCCATGACGTCGTAAAACAGCGGGGTGGTGAGGTAGCGCTCGCCGGTGTCCGGCAACATGCACAGAATGTTGCTGCCATCTGGCGCGTCCTTGGTGACCTGCAGCGCACCGGCTAGGGTGGCGCCGGCGGAAATGCCGACGAAGATCCCCTCTTTTTGCGCCAGATCCTGACAGCACTTCAGCGCGTCGTGGCCATTGATGGGCAGGAAGCCGTCGATATGCCCGGCGGCCAATACCGGCTCGGCCAGCTTGGGGATGAAGTCCGGGGTCCAGCCCTGCATCAGGTGAGGGCGGAAGTTGGGGTGACTCTGGCTGTGATCGCCCTTGGCGTCGCGGGGCTGGGCGACGCCGCTGCCGAGCATGGCGGCATTGTCCGGCTCACACACCATGATGCGGGTGTTGGGCAGCGACGCTTTGAGCACGCGGGAAACCCCGGCGAGGGTGCCGCTGGTGCCAAAGCCGGTGACAAAGGCGTGTAACGGGATGTCGTCAAAATCATTGAGGATCTCCACCGCCGTGGTGCGGGCATGGGTGTCGGCGTTGGCGGGGTTTTCAAACTGACGCGACTGCCACCAGCCGTGGGTTTCGGCCAGCTCCTGCGCTTTAGCGACCATGCCTGAGCCCTTTTCGTGCGCCGGGGTCAGCACCACCTTGGCGCCGAGAAAGCGCATCAGTTTGCGCCGCTCGACGCTGAAGTTTTCCGCCATGGTGACCACCAGAGGATAGCCTTTCTGCGCGCAGACCATGGCCAGACCGATGCCGGTGTTGCCACTGGTGGCTTCTACCACGGTCTGACCGGGCTTGAGCTCGCACCGTTGCTCGGCGTCTTCGATCACCCCGAGTGCCAGTCGGTCCTTGACCGAGCCCATCGGGTTGAAGGCTTCGATCTTGACGTACAGGGTGCTGCCGTGGGTATCGAGGTTGTTGAGGCGCACCACCGGGGTGTTACCTATGGTGCCTAGAATGCTGTCGTAGCGATTAGCCATGTGTCTGCCCTGCGTTGCCTGATCTAGATACAGGCTAGCAGTTGGGCAAAAAAGAGCCCGAAGCCAAACGGCTTCGGGCATCTTTACGGCAGCGGTTCGGCGCTTTGCGCGCTCTGTTACTTTTGCCCTTCCCTCTTACAAATTGCGTGCTTAATGGAACTGTTTGAAGTCGGCCTTACGGATCTTGGCGTGGATCCCTTTGGTTTTATCCACCACTTGCGAGACGGCAAAGTCGGTGTTGGCGCTGAGGTAGGCCAGTGCGATCTCTTCGCTGATCCCGTATTCATTCACCAAGAAACGGATGGCGGCCCGGGTGGCGTTTTGCATGGCGATGTTCAGATCTTCATCCAATCCGACTGGGATCCAAAACTCGGCGGTTTCGCCCAGTGGGGTATCAATCATGCCGCCAGGAATGGCATCGATCCCTTGCTTGAGTACGGTCAAACGGAAGGTGGCGCGAACCGAGGCCTCCAGCGCGGTTAACGCGACCTCGCCATCGCCTTGGGCAAAGTGGCTGTCGCCGGTATAGAACAGCGCCCCGTCGACGTTAACGTGGTAGTAGGCGGTGGACCCTTCGATCAGATCTTTGACGTCGAGATTGCCGCCAAAGTGGGACGGTGGCACGGAGTGGACTTTGTCACTGGTGTCCGGTGCGACTCCCATGATCCCCATGAAGGGGTTGAGCGGAAAGACGATCTCTTTGTCGCCAGCAGGCAGGGTGCCCCAGTATTTGCCGTCCTTTTTATGCACCGGCGAGAGGATGGACACGTTGCCAAAGCGCTCCGGGTGTTCGGCGCTGGGATTGGGTTGAGCCGGGGTTTTGGGGTATTCGCCAACCAAGGCGCCTTTGCCGTGGCGGTTGGAGATCACGCCATAAGGGACGCGAGGCTCCAGCTTCACGACGTCGACTTTAAGAATGTCGCCAGCTTTTGCCCCTTTGACGTGAATGGGGCCGGTTACGATGTGGGGGCCGTCATTGAAAAAGTCATGCTCTATGTCTGAGGTCGTGATCTCGATGGCGTCTTTGAGTATGTATTCCGCCGCGTACCCA
The DNA here is from genome assembly GCF_039543565.1 of Ferrimonas pelagia. Taxonomy (NCBI): domain Bacteria; kingdom Pseudomonadati; phylum Pseudomonadota; class Gammaproteobacteria; order Alteromonadales; family Ferrimonadaceae; genus Ferrimonas; species Ferrimonas pelagia. Next base: position 14,122 of record NZ_BAABJZ010000102.1, read on the forward strand.
TGTCCCCCGAAGTAACTCAAAGGGTCTCGGCCCTGATCCTCCAAGATCCCTTCATGAGAGACGGTATCAAACACCACAGTGTCGCCGGACGCTATCTGGCCGACGACAGGGGTGTCGCGATTGGGCAGGTAGCCCCACAGTACGGTGTCAGGGTTGGAAGGGACGTATAAGCTGCCGGCGTAGTCACCGGAGGTCATCACCATGGGGGCTTCGGCCATGGGCTGCAAGATCTTCACCCCGTTTAACTCGGTGGTCTCGGCGTGGGCGAGCGGAGAGAGGAGGAGGCTGACTAGCGCGGCCAAGCTAAGTGTCTGATACATGGTGGATCTCCTTAATACATCTGAGTAACAAGGAAGGTGCAATCTTGATGCCAACAGTGTTTTTGCGGAATTTGGCCGAGATCTTTGCTTGTGGGCGACGAGATCAGCGCGTTATCGGTGCAACTGGCGGATATTTAGCACCAAAATGGCGCACAATAAGTAGGGTTATTGGGCTGACATCTTATGATGGGTGGCCTTCCACCCACCGAGGATGGATGGCAAATATCACGCGAAAAAGATGACAAAGGAATACTGACGGCTTTGTCGGTTCCGCTTTGTTTTTGCAGGCGTATCCAAGGCGGCGACTTGGTAGACTCAGGGTATTTGAATAATAAAATGGCAGAGGGATCTCATGAAAGCCGCCTTGTTTTTCTTGCTGTTGCTGGTCAGCTTATCTAGCTACGCTCAACCCCTGACCATAGAGCGGATCTTTGCCGATCCTCAGCTCAGTGGCACGGCGCCACGGGCGCTGCAGTATGCGCCGGATGGCGCCCGGATCACCTACCTGCAGGGACGCGCCGACGATGCGCAGCGGTTCGATCTGTGGGAATACCACATTGCCGATGGCGAGAATCGTCGCCTGGTGGATGCGGACCGGCTGCATCAGGGCGAGGAGGTGCTGTCGGATGAGGAGAAGGCGCGGCGTGAGCGCCAGCGGATCTACGGCAGTGGGATCATGGAATATCAGTGGTCGGAAGATGGCAAGGCGCTGTTGTTTCCGCTGGCGGGGGATGTGTTCTATTACGATCTGGCCGAGCAGCAGGCGCGCCGTCTGACCGAAACGGCGGCGTTTGAGACCGACATTAAGGTCTCGCCGCAGGGCAGCCATGTCTCCTTTGTGCGCGAGCAGAACCTGTTTGTGGTGGATCTGGCCAGCGGTGAGGAGCGGCAGCTGACTCGGGATGGCGCGGGGCCGATCAAAAACGGCATGGCCGAGTTTGTGGCTCAGGAGGAGATGGGGCGGATGACCGGCTATTGGTGGTCGCCGGACGAGTGCCGCATCGCCTTTATCCAGATCGACGAAAGCCCGGTGGATCAAGTGGTGCGATCGGAGATCTACGCCGATCGGATCAGCCTGATCCAGCAGCGTTATCCGGCCGCGGGTCGGCCCAATGTTGCCGTTAAGCTGGGCGTAGTGAGCGTGGCCAGCGGTGAGGTGCAATGGCTGGATCTGGGTGAGGAGCCCGACTTCTATCTGCCGCGGGTGCGCTGGGCCAGCGCCGAGCAACTGAGTTACCAATGGCAGAGTCGGGATCAGCAGCACTTGGCGCTGCGCCTGATCGATCTGAGTGAGCCAACGCCGCAGGCGCGTACCCTGCTGATGGAGCGCAGCGACAGCTGGATCAATCTGCACGACGATCTGCGCTTCTTAACGCAATCCTCCCAGTGGGTCTGGAGCTCCGAGCGTGACGGCTTTAAGCATCTGTATCTGTACGATCTGGAGGGCAAGCTGATCCGTCAGTTAACCCAGGGGCGCTGGGTGGTGGATCGGCTGGAGGCGATCGATGAAGCCGCCGGTATGGTGTACTTCAGCGGTCGTAAGGACAACGTACTGGAGCGGCATCTGTATCGGGTGGCGTTGAGCGGCGAGGGCGAAATTGAGCGGATCTCGCAGCGCCCGGGGATGCACCAGATCACCATGGCGAAGGATGGCTCGGGCTACATCGATCGGTTCAGCGATCCCCGCACGCCGCCGCAGGTGTCGCTGCACGATGAACGGGGCAAGCGGCGCTATTGGATCGCGCAGAACCGGGTCGAGGCGGGGCATCCGCTGTTTCCCTACCTGGCGGATTGGATCAACCCGGAGTTTGGCCAGATCCACGCGCCGGAAGGCCACACTTTGCACTATCGCCTGTATAAACCCGCTGACTTCTCGCCAGATAAACGCTATCCGGCGTTGGTGTATCTCTATGGCGGGCCCCACGCTCAGGTGGTCAATCGGGGCTGGGACAAGCCCTTCCACCAATATCTGGCGCAGCAGGGCTATGTGGTGTTTAGCTTGGATAACCGCGGCTCGAATTACCGCGGCAAGGCGTTTGAATCCGCGCTGTATCAGCAGATGGGGACGGTGGAGTTAGCGGATCAGCTCACCGGCGTGGCGATGCTGCGCCAACTGCCGTACGTGGATGGCGCCCGGATCGGCGTGTTTGGCCACAGCTATGGCGGCTATCTGTCGCTGATGGCCATGTTCAAAGCGGGGGATCATTTTGCCGCCGGGATCGCCGGAGCGCCGGTCACCGACTGGCGTTTGTATGACACCCATTATACTGAGCGTTATCTGGGGGATCCGCGGCAGGATGAGGCGGTGTACCAGCGCGCCTCGGTGTTTCCCTATGCCGAGCGGCTCGATAAGCCGCTGCTGATCTACCACGGCATGGCCGACGACAATGTGCTATTTACCCACACCACCCGTTTGCTCAAGCCGCTGCAGGATGAGGGCAAGCAGTTTGAGTTGATGACTTATCCGGGCAAGAAACACAGCCTGCGCGGTCAGGCGACTCGGGTGCATTGGCACACCATGATGGCCGATTTTTTTGAGCGACATCTGCAACCCAAGCGGCATAAGGCGAGCACAGAGTGATTGAATATTCTGCATCTTGTGGTCGCCTGCCTATGCTTTAGCTAGGGCCCTTTGAGGATTGAAATGATGAAAAAAGCGATACTCACAACACTCGGCGCACTCGGTTTGTTACTGCCCTCGATGGCACCAGCCGCCGTTAAGGTGGGCTTTGGGGTGGATCAAGGACTGGGGGTGGCGCTGCAGTTCAATCAGCGGATCAATGGGTTCATTGGTAACGACGGGGTGGCGGCGGATTATCTGTTTGCCCGAGGCCGGGCAGCGGAGATCGAAGGGATGCCGTTGAACTGGTATGTCGGTGGCGGTGCCTTCGTCGGTTGGGACAAAGGCTATGGCGTGCGCGTGCCGCTGGGGTTGGAGCTATCGTTTGCTCCGCGCTGGGACGTGTACCTGCAGGTGGCGCCCGATCTGGACTTTGACCGCAACGATAAGTTTGGCGTCGACGCCGGCTTTGCGGTGCGCTACGCCTTCTAATCTCGCGCTATTTTATGCAGCGGCCGGCATTTGAATTCACTTTCCGAGCCGGTCGTTGATATTATCCAGCAGTGCCGTGCATTGCACTCGGAGCTGCTCTAACGCCGCTTTATCCAGATCGTACTCGCCATACAGCCGCTCTTTGGCCGCAAACAGAGGCGCACGGATCGCCTTTCCGGCTTCGGTTAACACCACCTGCTTGGCCCGCACATCCTCGGGATCCACACGACGCTCTAACAGCGCTTTGCTTTCCAATCGTTTGACGATGGGCGTGATGGTGCCGGGATCCAGCCGGGTCCGTTGCGACAAGGTCTTGAGTGGCACGCCATCTTGCTGCCACAACGCCAGCATCACCAGAAACTGCGGATAGGTCAGATCGAACGGCTCTAACACCGGTCGGTACAGACGGATCACCGCATTGCTGGCACTGTAGAGGGCAAAGCAAAGCTGATTGTCGAGGCTGGGTGTGCTCATGAAGTCTCTCGGTATCGCGCTGGTGAAGCGAAAAAGGGGTCGGCAGTATAACGACGTTTGCCCTGTTGGGGACAATATACTCAAAGAAATAGTTTGCGCGCAAACTAAAGTGATCGTAGGGTAAGAACCAATTACTTGGCGCGCAAACTAAATCATAAGGAGTGAGCGATGGCGTGGTATACCGCGACGGCGGGCCGCAACGGTTCGGCCCGAGCCCAGCAGGGGCAAGGGGCACTCACGCTGTCGCAAGCCGAAGTTCGGATCGCTCAAGCGCCCCCGCTCTGCCCTGACTCATACGCCCTTAAGGGCAATATCGACGTTGTTATTACTGTGCAAGGAGACAACCCATGAGCCAACTCGTCCGAGGCTGGAAGCTGAATGAATACCCGCAAGGGCTGCCGACCGAGGCGACCGCCTCTTTGGTCGAGCAGGCGTTGCCGCCGTTGCAGGCGGATCAGGTGTTGATCGAAAACCGCTGGTTGTCGGTCGATCCCTATATGCGCGGCCGAATGATCCCGGTGAAGAGCTATGTGCCGCCGTTTGAGTTGGACCAGTTGATGGAAGGGGGCGCTGTCGGTGAGGTGATCGCCTCGAACCATGCGAACTTTCCGGTGGGCACCCAGGTGATGCATATGCAGGGCTGGCGCGACTATGCGCTGAGCGATGGCTCAGATCTGACCCCTTTGCCCGCCGTTGGTGCGCCACTGCAGTCCTATCTGGGTGTGCTCGGCTTGACCGGTTTAACCGCCTGGGCCGGGCTGAATAAGGTCGGGCAATTGCAGGCGGGGGATACCCTGTTTGTCTCCGGCGCCGCCGGTGCGGTCGGCTCCGTTGTCTGTCAGTTGGCCAAGCTCAAGGGCGCGCGGGTGATAGGCTCGGTGGGCAGTGACGACAAGGGACGTTTCTTGACCGAGCAGCTCGGGGTGGACGCGGTGATCAACTACAAAACCTGCGACAACCTGAGTCAGGCGCTGGCGGCGTTGGCGCCGGAAGGGCTGAGTTTCTACTTCGATAACGTCGGCGGCGAGCACCTGGAAGCGGCCATCGGCAATATGCAGGACAACGGCCAGTTGGTGATCTGCGGCATGATCGATCTCTACAATAGCGATGGCAGTATTGGCGGGCCGCGCAATATGACCGAGATCATCCGTCGTCGCCTGACCATCAAAGGCTTTATCGCCACCGATCATATGGCCGATTTCGGTGAGTTTGCCGCCGAAGTGGGCGGGGCAATGGCCCAAGGTCAACTCCACGCGCAAGAGACCGTCTATCAAGGCTTAGACAGCACGTTTGAGGCGTTTCTTGGGCTGTTTTCCGGCGCCAATACCGGCAAGATGCTGGTGAAGCTGTAAACCCGTGCCCTGAGGGGTTAAGAGCGCACAAAGCCAGAGCGGATGCTCTGGCTTTTTCATGTGTGGAGCCTTTTCAAAACGGCACGTGTTAAGCGGCGTTTTGAAAAGGCTCCAGGCCTTGCTTGTTGCCCTTGCGCGAGTAGGCGCCTTTGCCTTTTTTCGCCGTCATGGTGCGGGCCTGAAACAGCGGCGAGGTGACCATTGCCGCCATGGCGTTGTGGCCAATGGTGCCGCGGCCGATCTCGTGCTGCTGGCTGGCCGCGGGCGGGGTGAGTTGCGCCTGGCTAGCGGCTTTTTTACGGTGTTTTTTCGACACGAAGTGCTCCTGGGGGCTCAAAAGACAATGGATCTCGGGTTTGCCTGCGGCATTGTACATAAAATGCACTCGCCATGATGCCTCGCAGCCCGCAAAACGGCCTGCTATCGACTTGCAGATCATTGATGGTTGCTCTGGCGAGGTTAACTCACCGCCAGAGCGGTGTGGGTCGGCGCTGCTTTGGCAATGCGCATGCGGGATCACGCTTGCTTTATGATGTACAGCAGCATCATCGACAGGTAGAGCACCAAGGTGGCCACCAGCGGCCATTGGATCGGTGTCTTGTTGTGTTTCTGGGCCAATTCCGGCTTTGAAGTGGCTGAGTTTCTTGCGCCTTTGCTCACTCGGTTCTCCTTAACATCAATGGCTTATGTCATTGTCGTCAGGTTATATCGGGTCGATTGATTGGGTTTTGATCCCTATCAGGGCGCGGCGTTAAAAACGGGCCAAGTACGCAGTTGGGCTCAGAAAACAGAAAACCCACCTTGGCCTGCGGCGAAGGTGGGTTTGGTTGGACTCAGTGCGGGCGCAGTGCTCGCAGGGCGCGCTTATTGAGCGGCGATCTTGGCCAGCACTCGGCCTGCGGCGGCGATGGTGGCGTCGATGTCTTCGTCGGTGTGGGCCATCGATAGGAAGCCAGCCTCATAGGCAGAGGGGGCCAGATTCACCCCCTCCTCCAGCATGCCGTGGAAGAAGGCCTTGAAGTGCTCCATGTTGCAGCGGGTCACTTGGGCAAACGAGGTGATGTTCTGCTCCTCGGTGAAGAACAAGCCGAACATGCCGCCGACATAGTTGATGGCCATCGGCACGCCAGCTTTGTCTGCTTGTGCCTTGATCCCTTCGGCGACGCGCTGGGTCTTGGCGGCCAGCTCATCGTACAGACCCGGTAGCTGCAGGATCTCCAGCTGGGCCAGGCCTGCGGCCATGGCCACCGGGTTGCCGGACAGGGTGCCAGCCTGATAGACAGGGCCGTTCGGGGCCAGGTGTGCCATGACATCGGCACGGCCGCCGAAGGCGCCGACCGGCATGCCGCCGCCGATCACCTTACCCAGACAGACCAGATCCGGCGTGATGCCGTAGTGACCATGCGCACCGGTCAGCGAGACACGGAAGCCGGTCATCACCTCGTCGATGATCAGCAAGGCGCCGTGCTGATCGCACAGGGCGCGCAGGCCTTCGAGAAAGCCTTCTACTGGCGGGATGCAGTTCATGTTACCGGCCACCGGCTCGAGGATGATGGCGCCGATCTCGCCAGCATTGGACTCAAACAGGGCTTTGACGCTGTCTAAATTGTTGTAGTCGGCGGTCAGGGTGTGCTTGGCAAAATCGGCTGGCACGCCCGGGCTGGTGGGCTCGCCAAAGGTCAGCATGCCGGAGCCGGCTTTGACCAACAGGCAGTCGGCGTGGCCGTGGTAGCAGCCTTCAAATTTGATGAACTTGTCACGGCCGGTGAAGCCGCGGGCCAGGCGCAGGGCGCTCATAGTGGCTTCGGTGCCGGAGTTAACCATACGGACTTGGTCGACGCTGGGCAGCAGTTTGCATACTAGGTTGGCCATCTCCACTTCGGCGGCGGTTGGCGCGCCGAAGGACAGACCCTTGTGGGTCGCTTCGATCACCGCGTTGCGGATGCTGGGGTGGTTGTGGCCGAGGATCATCGGGCCCCAAGAGCCGACGTAGTCGATGTACTGCTTGTCGTCGACGTCATACAGGTAGGCTTGGTCGGCGCTGTCGATGAACAGCGGCGTGCCGCCGACGCCTTTGAAGGCACGGACGGGGGAGTTAACACCGCCCGGGATGGTTTGCTGGGCTTGTTCAAACAGGGTTTCTGAATGGCTCATCGGTTTTCCTTGATCCTTGATGGCCAGCCTGGCGCGGGGCGTTGGGCCGGTCCTTCGCTAATGCATCCAATTCTCAGCCTTAGCTGTTGCTGTGGCGCGAACTGAAGGTTGTTTTCCAGTGAGGGGAGAGTGGCATTTTGTGACTAAGGTGATCAAGGGCTGGGATCACAGCGAGGGAAAATGTGAGGAAACAAAAAGCCTCCGTTAGGAGGCTTTGTTAACGTGCTTGGGGCTTTAGCTGCGCTTAACGGCGCTCTGCCACGCTTTCACGAGAAAAGGCCTTCTCACAGTACTTGCACTTGAGCTTGATGCTGTCGTTTTTGGCGATCACGGCAAAGCTGGTATCCACCGGCTCACTGTGGGTGATGCAGTTGCTGTTTGGGCACTGAAACACGCGGTTAACCTTTTGGGGCAGGGACAGTGTCAGCTTCTTGGTGACTTCGTAGTCTTCGATACGATTTACCGTGGCGTTGGGCGCCAACAGCGCCAATTGATTAGCTAACTCTTCGTCAATAAACACGTTTTCGATCTTGATCAGATCTTTGAGGCCCTGCACCGAGGAGGGCAGATTGAGGCCGATAGTGACCCGGTTCTGGGTTTGATGCAGCTGAAACAGACGTAATACTTTGATGCCGGAGTGGGCGGGGATGTGATCGATAACTGAGCCGTTTTTGATCGCTTCCACTTGCAGTTTGTTGTCTTTGGTCATCTTAGACTCCGTTATCCGTTCAGTACCAGGCTCAGCAGTGCCTGACGGGCGTAAATGCCATTTTCTGCCTGTTGGAAGTAATAGGCGTGAGGGGTAGCGTCGACATCGGTGGTGATCTCATCCACCCGAGGTAGCGGGTGCAGCACCTTGAGGTTGCTGCGGGCGCCTTGTAGGGTGGCGGCGCTAAGGATATAGGCGGATTTGACGTGGGCGTATTCGGACTCGTCGAAGCGCTCTTTTTGCACTCGGGTCATATAGAGGACGTCAAGTTCTGGAATGACATCGTCCATGCTGGTGTGCACGCTGTAGCCGATCCCCGCTTCGTCCAACTCTTCGCAGATGTAATCCGGCATGGCCAGCACTTCCGGAGCGATAAAGAAGAACTTGATGTTGTTGAACTTGGACAGCGCCTGGGTCAGCGAGTGGACCGTGCGGCCGTACTTGAGATCGCCGACAAACGCCACATTGAGGTTGTCCAAGGTGCCTTGGGTTTCATAGATGGAAAACAGGTCTAGTAGGGTCTGAGACGGGTGTTGGTTAGCGCCGTCGCCGCCGTTGATCACTGGGACACTGCCGGAAAATTCAGAGGCCAGGCGGGCGGCGCCCTCTTGTGGGTGGCGCATCACAAAGGCGTCGACGTAGGAGGCGATCACCTGAACCGAGTCGGACAGGGTTTCGCCTTTTTTCGCCAGCGAGGTATTGCCGCCACTGTCAAAGCCGATCACTGAGCCACCGAGCCGCTGAACAGCGGTCTCAAAGGACAATCGGGTGCGGGTGGAGGGTTCGAAGAAGCAGCTGGCGATCACTTTGTTTTGCAGCAAGGTCGGATCAGGCTTTGCCTTGAGTTGACCTGCGGTTTCGACAATGAGTTCCAATTCCGACCGGCTTAGTTCCGGTATGGAGATAATGTGCTTCTTATATAATGAGCTCGCCATAATGTGTCTTCCCAAGTGGCCTATCGGAGAGGGTAGCGTTCAAATTTTTGTTCAAAAAAAGCCCCCTATATAGGAGGCTTTTCGATCACCGAAGCGAAAATAACAGGTCAACCGCCGCCGTAAGGCGACCAAGAGGAGTATGTAGGGACTCGACTCTTTGGCTCATGTCCGGTCTCGCGAAGGTAAAAATTTCGGGTGAATTATACGCCCATTTTTGTTCTGCGCAATATCATAATTCTGGGTCAAGGTACGGATATTTATGTCTAATTAGATCCAGGCTAGGCTGGGGCCTAGGCGCTCTCTTGGCCGCGAAAGAAGCGATGCAGCATGGGCCAGCTGATCAGTCCCACTGGGCAATCAGGGCTTCGGTGGTAGATGTAAACCATGCCGCTGCGTTTGGGCTCCAGCAGGCGGTAGACCTTGTCCAGTGTGGCGGTATCGGGTAAGCCGGTCAGTAAAGTACGTTCCAGAGCTCGATCTTCCTCTTGGGTAAAGTCTCCGCGTAGGGTGATCAGCACCTGACCCGTCCCATCAGGGCTGAGCAATCGATGCCCTTTGGCTTCTGCTAGCAGCGCCAGCTGTTCGTTTTCGCTGAGGCCGGGGCGGACGGCGACCAGATCTTGGCTCATCAAGGTCAGTACGCCGGTTTTTTGCAGGGCTTCCTCCAGCGGCGGCACTTTATGGGGCAAGCCCATGATGTCGAGCTGACGCAGGAAGATGGCACGGGCGCCGAGCCCTTCGTGCGCCAGCAAGAAAGCGGGCAATGCCACCAGTAGGAAGGGCACAATGACGCTGGCGTTATTGGTCAGCTCCACCAGTGCCAGCAGGGAGGCCAGCGGTGCATTGAGGCAGACGCCCATCATAGCGGTCATGGCGATGGCGGCGTAGAGACTTTGGTATTCGCTGATCTGAGGGAGTAAGGGGGTGAGGATCAGCACCAGTAGGGCGCCGAGCAGTGCGCCAATGCCATAGAGTGGGCCGATCAGGCCACCGGGAATGCCGAGGCCAATGGCGGCGATGGTCAGAATGACCTTGCCGATCAAAAGACCGAAGATCAGGCCGATGGAGATCTCATTGGAGTGGCTGAGCAGGACTACGGCATTTTCGCCGCCCAGTGCCCCGGGGATCAGCACGCCGATCAGGGCGGTGATCAGCCCGGCCAGGCCAAATCTCAGCCACAGGGGGTGGCCCGCACTGCGCCGCGTGGTGGCCAAGAGCGCGTGATTAAACAGGGCGGCGACTGCGCCTAACACCAGTCCGAACAGCAACAGGGTAGGGTATTGCTCCAGCGGCATGCGGATCAGATCCAGCTGCTCATACAGGTGGGTATCGCCAAAGACCGCGCGGTAGGTGACGGCGCCGGTGATGGCGGCGATCATGATCGGCAAAAAGTAGTGGATCTTGTATTCGCGTAGCACCACCTCAAGCACAAACAGCACGCCGGCCAACGGCGTATTAAAGATCGCGGCGATCCCGGCCGCTATGCCGCAAGAGGAGAGGATCCGCATGGTGTTATCCGGCAACGACCACTTCTTGGCGACCATGGTGGCCGCCGTGGCGCCGATGTGAACGGCCGGGCCCTCTTTACCGACGGAGAAACCGCTGGCTAGGGCGACGACGGCATGCAGAAACTGGCTGACGCCAGAGCCGAGTGGGATGCGGCCGTAGTGGCATTTGACTCGGTGGATGACGTAGGCGATCCCCATTCGGCGGTAGGCGGCTTTGGAATGGCGGATCAATTGATGGATGATGGCGGCCCCAACCAGGGGTAAAGCCACTCGCATCCATAACGGCAGCTGGGTAAAATCGTCCGATTCGACCCAAACCAGTTTTTGCAGGCCAGTGACACTCAGTTGAAACAGGACAATGAAGCCACTGGACAGCAAACCAACCAATAGCGCCAGCACGCAAAGCTGGAGGCTGATCCGGGCAGTGGACAAACGGAATTTGTGCTCAGTGATCATGTCGACAACCAAGTAGGGCCAATCGGCTCAGTTTATCACCTGCAACTCTAAGAAAACCAACATGATGCAATATATAAAACATCGTATTCATGCGTTACAGCAATTGGAACAACGACTGAACCCCCGTGGCGTAATCCTGTTATTGCTGTTGTTGGCCGCGATGGGGCTGGGCGCCGGCGTACAGTGGCTGCGGCAATTGCCGCAAAGCCAACAATTGCTTCAGTACGCCCAGGCGCAGGTGGAGGAGCAGGCGGCGTTGCGCGATTGTGAGCGGGAGCGTTCGGCGTTGGCACTGGAGTTGCGGATGGAGCAGCAGAGTCAGCAAGAGACGTTGGCTTTGATGGCGCGTCAGCGTGTCCAGATGGATGAGCTGGAGCGGGAGCTGACCTTCTATCGCAATATCATGGCGCCGGAGAAGACCGCCGATGGGGTGTTTATTCATGACTTGTCTCTGGATGAAACCGGCAATGCGCAGCGTTTTCGCATGCGACTGGTGCTGACGCAGCAAAAGCTGCAGAAACGTTTTGCTCGGGGCGAGATCAGTTGGAGTATTGATGGCAGTCTCGACGGACATTCTAAGAGCCTGACGGCGGAAGAGCTCGGGGCGGACAGCAATAGCACCAACTTTTCGTTCCGCTATTTTCAGCAGATAGACACCTTGATCGCCTTGCCGGAAGGCTTCTATCCCGAACGTCTGCGGGTGCAGATCCGCTTACCGGCCAACAGCGAACAAAAGGCAGCGCGGGCGGAAACCACCTATGGCTTTACTGAGCTGGTTAGCGCACCGGTATTGGCGCGGTTGAAGGAGAAAGCTTGAATGCTTTAGTCGGGTATTGGATAATCGCCAGGTCAATTTTTGAGAGGTATCCATGACTGCTGCCGTTGAACAAGCCATGCCGATCGAGTTCTCCGACGCCGCTGCCAAAAAAGTGCACGCGTTGCTGCTTGAAGAGGAAAACCCGCAACTGAAACTGCGTGTCTACGTGACCGGTGGCGGCTGCTCCGGCTTCCAGTACGGGTTTACCTTCGATGAGAAGGTGAACGAAGGCGACTTTACCATTGAAAAGGCAGGGGTCACCTTGCTGGTCGACGCCATGAGCCTGCAGTATCTGGTTGGGGGCGAAGTGGATTACATGGAAGGGCTGGAAGGCAGCCGTTTTTATGTTAAGAATCCCAACGCCACTTCAACCTGTGGTTGCGGCGCGTCCTTCTCGGTCTAGCGCTCGGCGTTGCCCTAAAAGCCCCCGTACTGCATGGCAGACGGGGGCTTTTTGTTGTTTGTTCTAAGACGTTATTGAGGCATCAGGGGGAACTGAGCAGCGTGTCTCGCTAGGCCTGTGAGCGGCGATATTACGCGACTGACTCATGAGATCCCGCGCTTGCGGTCACAGAGGGCTTTGTAAGGACATAAATTGTTGCAATCGGTCCGTGCCCAATAATGAGCCACTTGATGGACAGTGCGTGGCGGCCAGTGGACAAGTTGGGCCGACTGGCCTTTATTTGAAGCTTATTAAAGAGGGCTCGCAAGCGAGGAAGTGGGCTATACCATGGCAAAAGTAGTGAGTGTGCACGGTGCCGGTGCCTTTGGCTTGTATGGTCGGCAGCGGCCGCAGGAGTTTCATCATATCGGTGTGAGATTGCGGCGCGTGATCGCATTACCCGGCTCACCATGGCTGTATTGGTGGCGGCAATGTAAGTCGATATGCGTCGGTCTTTGCTTGTTCGCGTTGGTGTTTTTTTTCGGTGTGATCGCTTGGCATCTGGCGTTGCCAGCTCGAGTGGATCTGTCACCGGCATCGTCACCGACAATGCGTATGGATGCACTGGCGCACCGAGTCGCTTGGCTCCGGCAGCAACTGGTGGTGCAAAAGCAAGATCTGGCGGAGCTGGAGCGACGGGTGACTCAACCCAATCGGGCGCTTCCGCTCAGTGTTCAACCCAGCGACGAGCAGTTGCAGCAGGCGCGCAATGAATATTGGCTGCTGCGTCAGGAGTTGCTGTTGTTGGGGGGCCGTGAGTAAGAGGGGTCAGGCTGGCCCATTGCCTAGCGACAAAAAAAGCGGCCAGATTGGCCGCTTCGACTTGCAGGGATATTGGGATCAGCGGTGTCGCTTGCCGCCGAATACCTGCCATTGCTGACGGTGTTGTCGATGATCGCCGTGCCGATAAAGGCGTGAGGATCATAGTGCTGGTGTTCACCTTCAATGCGGGATCGGCCTTTGAGCGGTACTGGCACAGACCAGAGAGAGGATATCGTCTTTGTCGCTGTCCTGGGTTGATCTGCTGAGTTTGGTTGTGCTCCACAGCGCGCAGGCCGTTTTCGGCTAGGGGAGGCGATCGCTGATAAAGCTCGTTATTGGAATGAGCGATGGGGAGATAAGAAGTTTTATCTTACTGACGATAAGGCACAGTTTTGAGGGAAACCATGTCGGGCGTTATTCGGTGGCCGAGATGTAGTGGCGAGCGAGTAAAAGGCAAAAGGTTGAGCCGGATCAATCACTTGATTTTGTAGGGGGCGGGTAGGTAAGTGGCCCCACCGAGAAGGTGCTCTTTGGCGCCGTTCCGAAATATAGGTTCTTGAGTTATTGACCGGATCCGTTGCGCTTTACTCTAGTTAAATGTCGAGCAATGGAGTAAGGAAAACCGACCTAGGGCGGGTTTTCCTACTCTTGTACTCAAGCGGTGAGCGCGGTATAGCGTTTCGTGCTTAAGACGACTGGTATTTCGTGAGCGCTTGTTCAAATGGCTCAAGTGCCCAGCCCGAGCGCTTGGCGTATTTGACCGCTCGTTTTTGCCACTTTATCGCTTCCTTTGTCTCGCCAAGTTGATGGTGTGCGGCGGCGAGAGCCGACAGCAGTTCGGCGTTGGTGTCCTGCTGCGCCAACATCTCTTTACCTAATACGATGGCGCGCTTGGGGTCGTGCCATTGTTCGCTGTCGGCTAGGGTAAATAGGCGAACTAGGTGTACACCGGCGTATGGGTGCCCTTGCTCATGGGCAGCCATTAGCCAGTGGTGGGCTTTGTTTTGGTCTTGCTCGGTATCATTGATCCAAAGTAGCTGGCTGCCCAAAGCGTATTGTGCTTGGGGGTCGCCATTTTGTGCCGCGATCTGCAGCCAATTCAGCCCCTTTTTCCGTTCCTGTACGCACGTATCTCCGTTCATCAGACGTCGGGCCAGTTCACGCTGGGCATAATGGGAGCCTGCCTGGGCTGCCATTTGATATAGCGCGGTGGTGTCGATATCTTGGTGTGCTGGCGGCAGCTCTTTCGTGATCTTTAGATGATCGAGCACACGGGCATAAAGCAGCGCCGTTGAAGGGTCGCCCGTCTGATATTGAGTTAGCATGGCGTCCAGCTTGTTTTCGTCAACGACGGCATTGCTTAGGCTGAAGTCCAACCGTATCGATTGGCCCGGGTGGTCTCGTTGCTCTACCCCCTCCGGGAATTCATAGCGCCATTTTTTCATCGCTTGTAGGGCCGCCTTGTCGAACGCTTTTTCTGGCACGCTCTCGGTGATCAACAAGTCGCGTACGCTGCCATCTGCGGCAACGCTGAACTCCATCACGACCCAACCCTCAATACCCTTTCTAGCAAGCTCAATGGGGTAGTGTGGATTCTGGCGTCGAGCGGGCACTGGGCTTGATGACTGATGCGAGTTTCGCTGTTCTGCAGTGAGTAATTGGGGAAACAGGCGCTGCTGGAGCGCAGCTTTGTCCCAGGCTGTTTGATACTCGAGGGCTTTTTGTTGGGCCAGCTTTTGGGCCGTGGGGGACAATACTTGCTTTACTTTCTTTTGGGCCGACTTGGCATCTGGGTGTCCCCAGTGGGCCGCTAGGCTGAACCATGCGTAGGCGTCGACCGCGTCCTTCTCGACGCCCTCCCCATACAACGACATGACGCCTAGGTTGAAGATAGCCGCTTCGTTTCCTAGCGGTGCCAGCGCCAAGAACTCGGTTCGCGCTGTGGCAAAGTCGTCTTCTGCATAGGCCGTTAAGCCCTGAGACAAGTCCGCGTGCTGCGGCAGGCTAATGAGCATTGTCGCAACAAAAATCCAAAGTCGATTCATTCCAACTCCTTATGGTATCTCTTTGGGGTAGAACGATAATATCAAGTCTCAGACTTGTGCCAAGCGAAAGCGACTTCTTTTTGGCGTATGATTAGATACGAACAGGTAAACAAGCCGCCGTGTTCATCGAGTCATTCCGCTTATCCCCGCTCAAATCGGGCCAGATCGGCTTCAAACTGGGCCAATGCCCATTCCAAGGTCTTAGCTTCTTTGATGGCGTCCTTCTGAGTGTGAACCGCCCGGCGCTTATCGCCGTTGGCGAAATAGGCCTGGGCCAGCAGTGCCTGGGAATCCGGACTCTTCTCCTGCTTCACCAGCTTCTTGCCGATCGCCACCGCCTGCTTGGGATCGTGCAGCGCGTCGTCATCGGCGCCGATCAGCAACTGCATCGCCAGTCGCCCGGCCGCCGCATTGCCCTGATCAAAGCCTGCCAGCGCCCAACGCAGTGCCTTACTCTCCTCCACCTCATCCAAAGAGAGCAGCAGACGCGCCAGTCGCCGCTGCGCCTGCACATCCCCCGCTTCGGCTGCACGTTTCAGCCAGAGCCGGGCTTTGCTCGATCCCGCTGCATGCCGCGACCATTTATAGATCCACCTCTAAGGTGGATTGCGCTTTGGAGAGTAATGCTTGGTGGGGAGCGGGCAGAAAAAAACCGCCTTGCGGCGGTTTTTGAGTCAAGAATATCTGACTGTCTTAGCAGACGTTGAGCACCTTGATGGCCAAGCCGCCGCGCGAGGTCTCGCGATATTTCGGGTGCATGTCCTTGCCGGTCTCGTACATGGTGGCGATCACCTTGTCCAGAGACACACAGGGATCCGAGTTACGACGCATCGCCATGCGGGTGGAGTTGATCGCTTTGACCGAGGCAATGGCGTTGCGCTCGATGCACGGCACCTGCACCTGGCCGGCGACCGGATCGCAGGTCAGACCCAGGTGGTGCTCCATCGCGATCTCGGCGGCGATGAACACCTGGGATGGGCTGGCGCCCATCAGCTCGGCCAGACCCGCCGCCGCCATGGAGCAGGCCACGCCCACTTCACCCTGACAGCCGACCTCAGCACCGGAGATGGAGGCGTTCATCTTGTACAGTGCACCGACCGCACCGGCAGCCAGGTAGAACTTAGTGTACTGTTTGACGCCCACCTTCTCGATGAACTTGTCGTAGTACGCCAGGACGGCCGGGATGATCCCTGCGGCACCATTGGTTGGTGCGGTGACCACACGGCCGCCGGCGGCGTTCTCTTCCGAGGCGGCCAGCGCGAACATGTTGACCCAATCAATGATCGCCATTGGATCGTTGTTGGTGCGCTCGTTAGCCACCAGTTGACGATGCAGCGCCGCCGCACGGCGTGGCACCTTCAGTGGCCCGGCCAGCAGACCTTCGGTAGCGCAACCGCGCTCGATGCACTCCTGCATCACATTCCAAACCTGACCGAAGCCCTCGTAAATGCTGGCTTCCGAGTTGTACGCTTTCTCGTTTGCCATCATCAAGGCGGAGATGCTCATGCCGGTCTGCTTGGTTAGCGCCAGCAGGCTTTCCGCATCGGTAAAGGCATAAGGCAGCGGCTTGAGGTTGGCATCCGGCTTGCCAAACTGCTCCTCTTCCACGATGGCGCCGCCACCGATGGAGTAGTAGGTCTTGGAGTACAGCACGTCGTCGCCAGCATAGGCGTGAATGGCCATGCCGTTCTCATGCAGTGGCAGGGTGTCCTCATGGAAGGTCACTGCGTTGCGTGGGAATTCGACGGTATGACAGTGCATGCCAACGGGCAGGCGCTCGGTCTGTTCGACACGCTCAATAAACCCAGGAATGCCATCAATGTCCACGTTCTCTGGGCTGTTACCGCCCAGACCCATGATGATGGCGATGTCAGTGTGGTGGCCTTTGCCGGTCAAAGACAGTGAGCCGTAGATATCGACGCTGATGCGAGTGACGTCGCGCAGCTGCTCCTTGGCGCGCAGCTCGTCGATGAATTGCTTTGCTGCTTTCATCGGGCCCACGGTGTGGGAGCTGGACGGGCCTACGCCAATTTTAAAGATATCGAAAACACTGAACATCAGGGATTCCTCGGAATATAGAGTCAAAAAAAGCCGGGGTCATCGACCCCGGCTTAGGAGTCAGGGCGTGCTTAGAACAGCAGACCGCGGACGATGGCAGAGATGGCAATCAGGCCCATCACGGTCACAAATACGTTGGACAGCTTGCCACTGTACTTCTGCATGCTTGGCACTTTCTTGATGGCGTACATTGGCATCAGGAACAGGATGGCCGCGATGAACGGTGCGCCCAGATCTTCAATCATGCCCAATACGGATGGGTTGATGATGGCCACGCCCCATACGGTGAAGAAGAAGAACGCAACCAGCGCTTTGTCAAAGGTCTTCTCACCCATGCTTTCTACTGCTTGCGGTGCCGCTTTTTTAACGATACCGGCCAGGCCTTCTTTCGCGCCCAGGTAGTGGCCGAAGAAGGAAGAGAAGATAGCCAGGAAGGCAACCAGTGGACCCAGTACGGAGATGATTGGGCTTTCCATCTCGTTGGCCAGGTAGCTCAGGATTGGCAGGTTCTGTTCTTGCGCTTGTGCCAGCTGCTCTGGAGACAGGGCCAGTACACAAGAGAATACGAAGAACATAACGAAGCCCAGCAGCATGCCAGAGGCGCGCTTCAGGATCATGTCAGACTTCGCAACGGCGTCTTCACCGTGCGCTTCACGCTGAGCCAGAGCCATGGAGGAAACCGCTGGGCTGTGGTTGAACGAGAAAATCAGCATTGGGATGGTCAGGTAAACCGCAATCAGCAAGGCACTCATGGACGGTGCAGCAGAGAAACTCATTGCATCCATAGACCAGTGTGGGATCAGGTAAACCGACATCGCCAGCAGAATGAACACCAGTGGGTATACCAGCATCTCAGTAGCCTTCAGCATCAGCTTCTGACCCAGGATCATCACGCTCATCATGGCGGCAACCAGCACACCGGACAGCAACCAGCGTGGCATAGATTCCATGCCCAGCTGATTCACCAGTACGGAATCAATGGTGTTGGTGATGGCGTTACCGTAGATCAGTACGATTGGGTAAATCGCAAAGAAGTACAGGAAAGTGATCATCAGACCAGCGGACTTGCCGAAATGCTCTTCAACCACCTCAGTGATGTCAGAACCTTTTTTGTCAGAGGACAAAACGAAGCGAGCTAGAGCGCGGTGCGCCAGGTAAGTCATTGGACCCACCAGCAGGGCGATCAGGATCAGTGGCCAGAAGCCTTCCAGACCGGCACGGATCGGCAGGAACAGGACGCCAGCACCAACCGCGGTGCCGAACATGGAAAGGGACCAAGTAAAGTCTTGCTTGGTAAAACCTACCGCCTTAGTGGCGTTAGTTGCAGTGGTGTTGTTCTGCATTTCAATTCACCTATGAGAGAGTTCGAGTTAGCGGGTGCAAGAATAGGGATTTCCCCATCAAATAACGTGACCAGAATCACCTTGAAAAAGATTACTCGCGATCGAGATCACAATTGCGCCCGGCAACTGGTAAAACCAGTCGATTGGTCTGACCAAATAACCGTGAGTTGAGTCACTCTGGCGTTTTGCATCTGTGATCTTAGTCACTCCCGCGCATTCTCTCTACATAGCGCATGGATGTTGGTTGGATCGACTTGTGCTGGGTTAGCCCAGCAACAGGCGCAGGCCCAGTAGGGTAAGCAGTCCGGCGAAACTGCGCTGCAACACGGTTTGAGACATCTTGGTGCCGAGCGCGGCACCAAACCGGACACATTGGGTGCTGGCGATGACAATACCGAGAAAGGCGGGTAGATAGATGTAGCCGAGGGTCCACTCCGGCAGGGCAGGATGTTGCCAGCCGTTGAGGATATAGCTGGTGACGCCTCCTAGGGCGACGGGAAACGCCAAGGTGGCGGAGGTGCCGACGGCCTTGTTCATTAGCACCGAGCACCAACGCAGGAAGGGCACGGTCAGCGTCGCCCCGCCAATGCCGAACAGGGCGGACAGGGCGCCGATCACGCTGCCGGCGCTGGTGAGCCCCAGTGGGCCCGGCAGGCGTCGATCCGGATCCGGCTTAAAGCCAAAGATCATCTGCAGCGCCACGGCCAGCAGGAAGAAGGCCAGCAGACGTTCCAGCAGCCAGGCGGGGAACTGATCGGCCAGCAGTCCGCCTAGATAGGCACCGATCAAGACGCCGGGTACCAAGCGCTTAACCACATCCCAATCCACGTTGCCTCGTTGGTGATGGGCGTACACCGCGCTCATCGAGGTGATCACTATGGTGGCCAGCGAGGTGCCGATCGCCATATGGATGGCCACTTCGGCGGGCATGTCCAGCACCGCAAAGGTGGTGATCAGAACCGGGACGATCACCAGGCCGCCGCCGATCCCGAACAGGCCAGACAGCAGTCCCGCTGCGGCGCCGAGCGCCAGATACAACAAAATCGTCAGCATTTTTGTTACTCGATTGCAATTTGGCGCCATTGTCGCAGCGCGCATGGCAGAATAACAGGCCCATTTCCGATCGAAGACATTCAAGTATGACCCTGAAAAAACTGGCCGTCGCCTCCCGCAATCCGGTTAAGCTCAACGCCGCCCACAGTGCATTGGCTCGCGCGTTTGGCCAGACACAATGGCAGTTGGAGGGCCTTGGGGTGGCTTCTGGCGTGGCAGAGCAGCCGATGACCGAGGCGGAAACCCGCCTCGGGGCGGAAAATCGCCTGACTGCCCTGCGCCAGTCCGTTGTCGACGCCGATTTCTATGTCGCCATCGAAGGCGGCTATGATCGGATCCAGGGCCTGCCCTACACCTTTGCTTATATTGCCATCAGTGACGGCCTGCATACACAGGTGGGGCGAACCGGCACCTTGCCGCTGCCGGAGTCGGTGGCCCGGGCCATTGAGGCGGGCGGTGAGTTGGGGCCGCTGATGGACGCATTGTTCCAGCAAAACGATATCAAACAGAAGGGCGGCGCCATCGGGGCGTTGACCGATCACCTGGTCGATCGCACCGGGATCTACCGCGATACCCTCTGTCTGCTGTTGGCGCCGTGGTTACACCCGGAGCTTTATCGAGGCGAGGCGTTAGGCAACGCTTAGCCACGCTCTTGCGGCGTACGCGGAGAACCTAGGCGTCAGGATCTTGCATATGCTGAGTCCATGTCGCATGCTTCGCGCCCTGTCACCGAATCACTTGAGATCTGAGTCCACCATGAGCTTTGACGTCGATGCCCTTCGTAGCCAGTTTCCGGCCCTCGCGCAGGAGGGGCTGGTGTATCTGGACAACGCCGCTACCAGCCAAAAGCCTCAGGTTGTGCTGGACGCAATGGCGCAGTTTTATGCCCAGGATAATGCCAATGTGCACCGCGGCGCCCATCGCCTCTCCGCCCGGGCCACCCGGGCGTTTGAAGGCGCGCGGCATACCTTGGCGAAGTTCATCAATGCGCCGGCCAGCGAAGCGTTGATTTTCACCCGTGGCACCACAGAAGCGATGAATCTGCTGGCCAACAGTTTGGGCGCGATGGTGCTGGGCCCCGGCGACACGGTATTGGTGGATGAGTGGGCCCATCACGCCAGCATCGTGCCCTGGCAACAGGCTGCGCTGCGCGCCGGCGCGACGTTGCTGCCCATCCCGCTGGGCCGCGACGGCCGACTGGATCTGGCCGCATATGAGCGACTGTTGGCCGATCAGCCCAAGGTGGTGGTGTTGACTCAGATCTCCAATGCGTTGGGCGCCCGAGCGCCGCTAGGATCCTGGCTGCCAATGGCCCGAGCGGCGGGGGCCATCACCATCATCGATGGCGCCCAAAGCGTCGCCCACGATGTCATCGATGTGCAGGCGTTGGGCTGCGACTTCTTCGCCTTTTCCGGCCATAAGATGTATGGCCCGACCGGGATCGGCGTCTTGTGGGGGCGGCGGGATCTGCTCGACGCCATGCCGCCGTACCAGTTTGGCGGCGAGATGATCCATCAGGTCAGCTTCAACCAGAGCAGCTTCAATCAACTGCCGTTCAAGTTTGAAGCGGGCACCCCGGCCATCGCTGAGGCGATCGGTCTGGCGGCAGCGGCGCAATGGCTGCAAGGCCAAGATCGCCAAGCGCTGATCGCCCATGAGACCGCCTTGCTCGAGTACGCTCGTCTGCGGCTCAGTGAGCTGGATGGGATCACCCTATACAGTGCTTTTGAGGACAACGCCGGCGCACTGGCGTTCAATGTGGACGGGGAGCACCATCAGGATGTGGGCGTTTGGTTGGATCAAGCGGGGATCGCCATCCGCTGTGGTCATCACTGCTGTCAGCCGCTGATGGCCGCCTTGGCGGTCAAAGGCACCTGCCGCTTGTCGGTGGCCGCCTACAATTGCCGGGATGAGATCGATCGCTTTATCGCTGCCCTCACCGATTATGTGGAGTTTTTATATGATGACGCCTGAGCCGTCCCTGTTTCTCAGCAGCCCCCTCGGGCGCGAGTTAACCCAAGCGACATTAAGCCAAGAGCTGATGGCGCAGCCGCACTGGCAGGGGCGTTATCGGATCTTGATGAAGCTGGGCAACCGCATGGCTAAGCTTGCCCCTGAGCTGCAGCAAGCGGCGGCGGCTGTTGCGGGCTGCGAAAGTGCGACCTGGTTGTATCATTATCAGCAGGCGGGGCGGCACTACTTTCTGGCCGATTCGGATTCGCGCATTGTGCGCGGCCTGTTGGTGCTGGTGCTGGCCGCCGCCAACGGCCGCAGCGCCGAGCAGTTGGCTCAGCTGGATCTGGCGGCGTGGTTTGCGCAACTTGGCTTGGCGGATCACCTCAGTCCGTCGCGGTCGAATGGCCTCAATGCCGTGGTTGAGGCGATCCTACAGCGAGGCGGCTAACGGCGCTGGCCAAACTGCGCCTCCAGCGTAAGGCGCAGCTCCCAGTTGGTTTGGTATTGGTACTTTCGGGGCCAGGTGAGCTGCGGCTCAAGCTCATAGAACAGCCAGCTGCGTAAGAAGTTACGGCGATAGTTGAGGCCAAGACGGTGGATCTCACTCTGATCTTCTTGATCCCGCGTGGCGCCGGAAACGGTATAGAACACGCCGATCCCACTGACGTCACTGAGCTTGAAGCCGCGCAGTAAGCTGACATTCCACTCCAGCCCGGCACTCTGCTCACCGAATTTTGCCCGGCTGCTGAAGCGATAGCCATGGTCGTCGAACAGGCGTTCCCACACCACGCGGGTGGTTTCGCTCCAGCCGTCCTGCGCTTCCCCTTTGACCTCCTGGCTGAGGCGGATAACGGTGCGTTCATCCCAGGCATAGAAATGACGCGCCCGGCTGCGAATGAAGGGATCCAGCCCCGAATCTAAGGTGATCCCGGCATCGAACGACAGATCCCAGGTTTGATAGTCCCAAGGGGTCCAGCGCAGAGCGGCACGGGTTGAGCTGTTGGCGCTGCTGTCGCTGAGATCCCGCAGATCGGTCAGATCGCCGTCGGGATCCGATTCCACCAGCAGCTTCAGCCGACGTTTGGTTTGCGGCAGATGAAACGAGGCCGACAGACGTGCTTTGAATTGATTGCTGTCCCGCTCGAACAGCTGTTGTTGCAGGCGCAGGCGGAGCCAGGCATCGGCACTGTCGGCGGCATCGGAAGGGCCAAAGAAGCCATCAAACCACTGAGCCGACGCCTGGCCAGAGATCGACAGCAGACGATGGGCCTTATCAAACCAGCGCAGTGAGGTCGCTTCGACGGGCTCGTCGATCGCGGGAGAGGGGTCCACGGGTTGCGATGGCTCGTCGCCAGCCAGCAGCGCGGTACTGAGCAGCACACAAAGCAACATAGAGGGAGACGCATTCCTTACGGCAGCACTCGGTTAACTTCATGATACGCCTCATTAACGCAATATCCAGCAGGACGGCTGCCGACAAACAACAACGGCGCCCATTAGGGCGCCGTTGACTTGATGAGCGCTCAGGCTCTAGGCGGAGTCTTGTGCCTGCTGTCGTCGCATCGCTTCGGTGAGTTTGAGTAGGACGCGGCTGGCAGCGACAAAACCGAAGGTGCCCGTCACGTGGGTGACCGCACCGAAGCCGCTGGCGCAATCCATCGCCTTTGGCCCTTCTGCGCCGGCTTTGGTCAGACACACGGTGCCGTCACTGCCTGGATAACGCAGGGGCTCATCGGAGAACACGCACTCCACCTGAAAGCGGCGCTTGGGATTTTTGCTGAAGTTGTATTCGCGCCGCAGCTGATTACGTACCTTGGCTGCCAGCGGATCTTGATGGGTCTTGGCCAGATCGGTCACCTGCACTCGGGTGGGATCCAACTGGCCCCCGGCGCCCCCGACCGTGACAATGCGGATCTTGCGACGCTTGCAGTGGGCGATCAGCGCGGTCTTGGGTTTGACCGAGTCAATGCAGTCGACCAGATAGTCGAGCTCCGCTGGCAAGACCTCATCGAGGTTGTCCAGATCAACGAACTCTTCCACCTCATTGACCACACAATCGGGGTTAATGGCGCGAATGCGCTCGGCCATGATCGCCACCTTGGACTGGCCGATGGTGCCTTTTAGTGCGTGGATCTGACGGTTGGTGTTGGTGGTGCAGATATCATCCAGATCGATCAGGGTGATCTGACCTATCCCGGAGCGTGCCAGGCTTTCTGCTGCCCAGGTGCCGACTCCGCCGATCCCCACCACACAGACATGGGCCTGAGCAAACAGGGCCAAGGCATCCGCACCATACAGGCGACCGATGCCGCCGAAACGTTGTTGATAAGCCTCGTTCATGAATGTACACCCAGCGCCAAAGAAAAAAGGGAGCGCATTATAGCAGGTTCGCTGCCGCCGCCAACCGGCGTTATTTTCATCGAGGGGCAGCGCCCCGATCAAAAACGGAGCGGCTAGGCCGCTCCGTTTGTCATCGCTCTACGTTCGGATTAGAAATCGTAACGGACACCCAGTTGCAGCTGAGAGAAGTCATCATACGTAACGTCGTCTTTGGTCACTTTACGTGAATTATCGGCGTCGAGGATCTCGTAAGAGGCCCACAGATTCATCTGCTTGTTCAGCTTGTAGGTGTACTCCGCCTTATAGGAGCTGACATCACCGGAATTATCACAACTGCTCAGTGCATAACGGGCGTGAACTTTGCTGGCGCCAAAGCTGTACGCACCATAAATGCCAGAGGTTTGGCGATCTTCGAGTTCGCACTGAGTTACGCCACTGATGCTTTCACCATCGTTGTCTGTGGTCTTCAGGTTGCCCGGTTGGATCGCGCCTGCAAAGTCGCCCTCGGCGAAGTCGAAAAAGGCAGACAGGGTGATGCTGTCGGTTACATCATACCAGCCACGCACACCGTACTTGTTGCCTTTGTCATCGCCTTTGGTGTCCGCCACCAACGCAGCCTGAAGTTTTAATGGCCCGACACCATATTGACCCGCCAACTGGAACTGGTCGACATCATCGCCATCTTGGCCACTCAGTTGAACCTGAGAAGCGATCTTAAAGTTGCCCGCGCCATACTCATACTGCAGCATATCGTCGGCCCGTACTCCGGTGAGCCGCAACGAGTCAAAGGCATCGGAGAAGTAACCGCTACCGACATAGGTGTAGTACAGCACGGTTTGCGAGCCGAAGGTGACCTTGCCGTAGTCGGTGTCTAAGCCGACAAACAGTTGGCGGAAGGTGGGCTTATCGTTTTGCTTGAAGTTGATGCTGTCCTCACCCCTTAGTCCATACTCAACAACGGCAATCCCTTTGATCCCATCGGTGATGTCGGTGCTGCCTTTGACACCAATGCGGCTAAGGAAGTCACGGCCGTTGATCGCATCATTGTCGCTACCGGCATCGACATAGTCCAAACCCATACGGATTGAGCCGTAGAAGTCCACGTCGGAGGTGGCTTGTGCGCCAAATGAAGCAGCCAACAACGCTGCGGTGAGGGTGGCCAATTGAGTGCGCCGAGTTTGCATCATTACATCTACTCCCTGTGAAAAAGGTTGTACTCCGACCGGGCTAAGGTTTGTATTCAAGGTGGCCAGAGCCGTGGATCACACCGAGGCGACTGCCTCTGTATCACGCCCCCACAGTACGACTCAGAACGGCACCGAACTTTGATGTGGATCATTCTCGCGCAGGGCTCGATGTGACTTTGATCACAGAACCATGCATATGTAATGTAACGTTTTTTTAACTGTGGTGAGCGCGTGCAGCCGCCATCGTGCGTGGCGGGTGGCAGTTGGGGAGTGAGGATCGGATCAGGGGCTAGAGACGAAAAGGGCCCGACTCAAGGGGCAGGCCAGGGGATTACCAGCGAGCGGAGGGCCGCTTGCCCTTGCAGGGTGGGATCACCTTGCGGGTGCATCTTGCCGTCGAAGTTATCCTTCAGGTTTTTCACCTTGCCCTGTTCGGCGGAGTGACACGCGCCGCAGGCACGGGTACATGTCGGTGCCACGCTCTTCTGAGGGAACGAATTGACCACGCTCGTTGTACAGATCGATGGCGAAGGTGTGGATCTTCGGATCGCCTACCTTCAGGGCCACGCCGGTGAAGGCCAGGCTGTTGGCTGCGGCTTGGCCGTGACTCAGCAGGTGACGGCTGTATTGGATCATGGCGGCCCCTGCCAGCGTTGCGCTGCCCAAGCCGAAGAGCCAGCGGATCTGGCTGGCAGATTGGGCCAGGAACAGGGCGCTTTCTTGTTGGCGGGCACGCAGGATCAGATCACACACGAACAGCAGTAGGATCAGCAGCAGCCCCTTCTTGAGGGCCGGATACCAGCGCCAACCGGTCAATGGCAACATGCGCCAGGCAAAATAGCCCAGCAGAATAAAGGAGAGCCAGAGTTTGATCACTTGCAGGGCTGGCAGGTAGGGAAGTGTCGCTAGCGAGTCGGCAAAGAGGATCAGATACAGCTCAGACCATTCGTGCAGGCCATGTAACAGGCCAAAAGCGCCGAGCAACGGCAGCAGGGGGGCGATGGCCAGGCGACTGTGCCTTCGATCGCGAAAACCGATGGCGATCCCCATGGCAAAGAAAGCCATGCCGTAGAGGAGATAGATGCTGAAGAGCGGTAATGTGTCCATGATGGGCGCGAAATCAGCATGCGAAATGGGGCTGAGCCGCGGTCATTTTGACCTAGATCCAGTCACACGTCCTGATAAAAATAATTTTCATGACAGCGTGCGCTCAATGCCTAAGATCTAAGGCAATCCAATCCATTGCAAGCATCATGAACGCATCTATTATCACCCTCTGGACCATTTTCTATCGATTTTTCCTGTTTGGCTGCGTCAGTTTTGGTGGTCCGGCGGCGCACATCGGCTATTACCGTAAGCAGTTTGTCGAGCGGGATCGTTGGTTGGATGAGGAGAGCTTCGCCCGTATGGTGGCGCTCAGCCAGTTTCTGCCGGGGCCGGGCTCCAGTCAGGTGTGTGCGGCAATAGGTTACCGCAAGGCCGGTGCGGTCGGGGCCACCGCCTCCTTCCTTGGGTTTACGCTGCCTTCGTTTCTGCTGATGTATGCTCTGGCGCGCTTCAGCGCTGAGCTGATGGATCTGCCGTTCACCTTGACGCTGATCCACGGCTTGAAGCTGTTGGCCGTGGTGGTCGTGGCAGACGCGGTGTGGGGCATGGCGCAGCGGTTCTGCACCAACCGGTTGCAATGGGGCCTGGCCTGTTTCAGCGCCATAGTGCTGTTGGCCTGGCCGAGTTTGTGGATCCAGTGTGTGGTGTTGCTGATCGCCGCTGCGATCGCCAGCCGCTATCCGCAAGGGGGAGCCCAACCGGTTGAAGGGACCTTGCTGCGCTGGCCGCTGATCCTGTTTGGTCTGCTCCTGCTGCTGGCGCTGTGGCCGGGGGCGGGCCCGATGCGGCAGAGTTTCGCTGACTTCTTCCAAACCGGTGCCTTGGTGTTTGGTGGGGGCCATGTGGTGTTGCCGTTGCTGCAGGAGACGGTGGGCGAGGCCATGAGTGCCGATCGTTTCCTAACCGGCTATGCGGCGGCGCAGGCGATGCCCGGGCCAGTGTTTACCTTGGCGGCGTTCTTAGGCGTCGAGCTGCATCCGCAGAGTCCCTTGCTCGGTGCAACGGTGGCGACCCTGGCGATCTTCTTGCCTGGGATCCTGCTGATGTTGGGGTTTTACCACGCTTGGGAGGCGTTGGCCTCACGGCCGCGGATCGGCGCGGCGGCAGCGGGGATCAACGCCGCCGTCGTGGGCTTATTGCTCAGTGCCTTGTATCAACCTGTGTTTATCAGTGCCGTGCGGGATGGGGCCGACATGGGGCTGGTGATCTTGGGACTTTACGTGTTGCGTGGTCGGCAATGGCCGATCCTAGGCTTGATCGGTTTGATGCTGGTGGCCAGCGTGGGCCGCTTTTATCTCGGCTAGGCACGAGTGCCCCCCGGCGCTTGGTCTATAGTTAGCGTCTTTCTGTGGAGACCGATATGACGGAGCGAACCGAACGACGGGGGCAACAGCGACGCCGCCATACCGACCGACGCGCACTACTGCGCTGGGAGAGCGTCCATACCCAGCGGCGTCAGGGGCTGGGACGGCGTGTGGAGGATCAGTTTGGCTTGCTTGGCCGTTGATCCAGTGTCTTTTGCCATAATGCCACATCGTGCCATCGCTCGAATTTGTAGCCCACCGCCTCAAGTACCCCGCGTCGCTCAAAACCCAGTCGTTGATGCAGGGTTTCACTGACGGGATTGGGGCTGGTGATCACCGCGAGTACCTGACGGATCCCCTGCTGCGCGAGCGCGTCCAGCAAGGCACGGTAAAGCGCACTGCCTTGGCCTCTGCCCTGATGGGCCGGATCCAGATAGACACTGCTTTCGGCGCAGAAGCGATAGGCGCTGCGGGTTTTATAGTGGTTGCCATAGGCGTAGCCGATCAGCTCATCCCCCGCGAGCGCGACCAGCACGGGAAATTGCGCTGCGATCTCATCGAGGCGTTGCGCCATCTGCTCGGCACTCAGAGGCTGCTCTTCGAACGTGGCGTTATGGTGCAGGATGGCGTGGTTGTATATCGCCACAATGGCGGCGCTGTCGTCCGCTTGGTAGCGGCGTATGGTAAAGATCATGGGCTATCCGTTGTGGGGCTCGAAACAGACCAGTCGATTCCGGCCTTGTCGTTTGGCTTTATACAGCGCCTGATCCGCCAGTTCAAACCATTGCTCCGTGCCCTCCAGCTCATGGTGATAGGGGCACAGCCCAAGGCTGATGGTGATCTTCAAGCTGGGCATAAAGGCAAAGACCAGTTGTTCGACGCTCTGACGCAGCCGCTCCGCCAGTTTTATGCTGGCTTCCTGTCGGGTTTCGGTCAGCAGCAGGACAAACTCTTCGCCGCCATATCGAGCCACCACGTCGGTTTTGCGTAGGCTGTCTTTGAGCAGCTCACCCAGCCGGTTGAGTACCTGATCCCCCATGCTGTGACCGAGAGTGTCGTTAACCTGCTTAAAGTGATCGATGTCGATCACCACCAGGCAACTGGCAGGCTGGTAGCGGCGGCAACGGTCAAACTCCTGCGCCAGCAATCGCTGCCATTGGCGCCGATTGGCTAATCCTGTCAGCGCATCGATCTGACTGAGTTGTTCCAGTCGATCGTTAGCTTGGCTCAACTTTTGTCGATCCTGCGCTTGCACACTGACGTCATAGATCAGCAATGCGGCGTGGCTGATCGTGCCCTGACTGTTGGTCAGCGGTTGGATGGTCATGTTTTGGTGCATCATCGACAGACCACCGGTCACGGGGCGTGGGTTGGCGAATGGGAACACCCAGGGGCGCTGCTCCCACACGGTAAAGGAGCGGC
Source organism: Ferrimonas pelagia (assembly GCF_039543565.1). Lineage (NCBI taxonomy): Bacteria > Pseudomonadati > Pseudomonadota > Gammaproteobacteria > Alteromonadales > Ferrimonadaceae > Ferrimonas > Ferrimonas pelagia. The sequence goes on from NZ_BAABJZ010000102.1 coordinate 42,918, forward strand.
TTTCCATCAAGAAGGCCGCTTCCAGTTTGCTGATCAGCCATTGCTGAGGCAGATCGGGAAACAGGCTGAACAGGGAGCGGCTCTGTACCTCTTTGCTGCTCAGGCCTGAGTGGTTCTCCATAAAGCCATTCCAGAGTTGGACCTGATAATCGCGGTCGATCACCACCAAACCAACCTCGATCCCGTGCAGCAGTTGGGTCAGCCAATGCAGCTGAGAAAAATCTTGTTGATCCACGGTTACTCCATCAGAAAAGAAAGGCTCTGCTCTAGCCTGGGCAGGCTGCTTTGTGGCAGCAACAGCAGCAGATCGCACAGGATATCCTGCTCGGTCAGTCGGTAGCTGATCTCCACCGCCAGTGTTGAGTTGCTGAACTGGCAGGCGGGCGCCTCGCGTACCAACACCGGATGGCTTTGGCAGAAGGGAATATTAAGTTGCTCGCCTAGACCACTGAGAAAGGCGGAAAACAGCAGATTGCCCAGCTCCATTTGTACCTCTAGGCGGCCCTGCTCTTGAGCCAGGTTATCGATCCCAAGCAGGGTTCCCACCGTCTGATAGCTTCCCCGCTGTAACAGGACGATGGCTTCGCCACTGATCCCGTGGCCGATAAAGCCCTGAGACAGCATCATCAGCTCAGGATCGCGAAAGGAGGCGGCCAGCAACATCTCCAGCTCGTTGCCGTGCAGGCGGCGTAATTTGGGAATGGGAAGCTCGATAAAGGCCCCTAACACTTGTGACATGCTGGCGGCAGCTTGCCCCATCGCGACGTTGCACAGCTCCCGCAATGCATCGTCGATCCCGACCTGACTGAGCCGATGTTGGAACAATTGTCCGGGCTCAAATAGCTGATAGCGCTGCAGCGCATCCTGCAATTGGGCCGGGCCGATGGGTTTGCGTAGAAAGTCTAATGCCCCCAGATCCATAACGCGGCGATGGGCTTCTGCTTGTATGTCGGCAGAGACCACGATGATCTTCGGGGCAAAGGGCTGGTGTTGTAGGTGCTTGAGCACCGTATAGCCGTCCATCTCTGGCATATTGAGATCGAGAAAGAGCAGATCGGTGGGGATCTGCTGCAGATGGGCCAGCGCTTCGCGACCGTGGGCGGCAAAGTGGATCTCAGCTTGCCAATCAGCCGGCAAACTGCGTGCCAACTGCTTGCTGGCGAGTCTGGAGTCATCACAGATCAGTACGTGTTGGGTCAAGCGTCCTGCCTCCCGGAGTAAATACTCTCACATTTGATCCGATTCTATTGTAGTTTCAGACTGTTGTCATGAAGTGACCGGTAAGGCAGTAAACAAGGAGAGGGCAATGGAAAGCCGAGTAAGTTGTGAGATCGAGGCCGGAGTGGCTTATGTGCGTCTGGCACGGGAGGAGAAGCATAACGCCATCGACTTTAAGATGTTTCAGGCGATCATCGCGGTGCAGAAGCAGCTGCGGCGGCAGCGGGGGGTACGTGGTGTGATCCTCTCCGGTAACGGGGTCGATTTTTGCTCTGGACTGGACACCAGATCGGTATTTTCCAAGCCGACACTGGCGATGCGTTTGTTGTGGAAGTGGTGGCCGGGTCAAGCCAACATGGCGCAAAAGGTGTGCACCGGCTGGCGCGATCTGCCGGTGCCGGTGATCGCCGTATTGCATGGCCGGATCTGGGGTGGGGGGTTGCAGATCGCCCTTGGGGCGGATTTTCGCATCGCCACCCCGGATGCGGATCTGTCGGTGATGGAGGCGCGTTGGGGGCTGATCCCGGACATGGGCGGAAACCTGGCCCTACGTGAGCAACTGAGGCAGGATCAGGCGATGTGGTTGGCGATGACGGCAGAGCAGATCGATGGGCGCAAGGCGCACGAGCTGGGGCTGGTGACCGAACTGTCCGAGGAGCCGATGGAGCTGGCACAGACATGGATGGCGCAGTTGGTCAGCCGTTCGCCGGATGCCGTGGCGGCCACCAAGCGACTGTTCCGGCGTCATGGGGTGCCCCGCCCCGGCGCTATGTTGGCTGCTGAGACCTTGAGTCAGTGCCGGATCATTGTCGGGCGTAATCGAAAGATCGCCACCAGCAAGGCGTTGGGCAACGATCGGGAGTACGGCCCGCGGGGACGCTGGTAGTCACCAATACGCCAACAAAAAGCCCCGAACTCGGTAGAGTTCGGGGCTTTTTTAGGGCTCTGAGACGGGCTTATTCGTCCAGGAAGCTCTTCAGTATCTCGGAGCGAGAAGGGTGACGCAGTTTGCGCAGTGCCTTCGCTTCGATCTGACGGATCCGCTCACGGGTTACATCGAACTGCTTACCCACCTCTTCCAAGGTGTGGTCCGTGTTCATTTCGATACCGAAACGCATGCGCAGTACCTTGGCTTCACGGGCGGTCAGACCGGCCAGCACTTCGTTGGTGGCCATCTTCAGGCTCTCGGAAGTGGCTGAGTCGATCGGCTGCGCCAGCGTGGTGTCTTCAATAAAGTCACCCAGATGGGAGTCTTCATCGTCACCGATCGGCGTTTCCATGGAGATCGGCTCTTTGGCGATCTTCAGGACTTTGCGGATCTTGTCTTCTGGCATCAACATGCGCTCAGCCAGCTCTTCCGGCGTCGGCTCGCGACCCATCTCCTGCAGCATTTGGCGGGAGATCCGGTTGAGCTTGTTGATGGTTTCGATCATGTGCACCGGAATACGGATGGTCCGGGCCTGATCCGCAATTGAGCGGGTGATGGCCTGACGGATCCACCAAGTGGCGTAGGTCGAGAACTTATAACCACGACGGTATTCGAACTTATCCACCGCCTTCATCAGACCGATGTTGCCCTCCTGGATCAGATCCAGGAACTGCAGACCACGGTTGGTGTACTTCTTGGCGATCGAGATCACCAGACGTAGGTTGGCTTCCACCATCTCTTTCTTGGCGCGACGGGCTTTCGCCTCACCGATGGACATGCGACGGTTGATGTCTTTGATCTTGGCGATCGACAGACCCGTTTCCTGCTGAACCGCTTGCAGTTTTTGGGTGCAGCGGCACAGTTCGTCTTGGTGTCCGGCCAAGGCGGCGGAGTAGGATTTACCGGCATCGATCTCGGTTTGCAGCCAGACTTCGTCGGACTCGTTGCCAGCGAAGACCTTCATAAAGTTCTTCTTCGGCATCTTGGCCTGATCGACACACAGCTTCATGATCAGGCGTTCTTGAACCCGAACACGATCCATCATGGAGCGCATGCTGTTCACCAGCATGTCGAACTGCTTAGGCACCAGGCGGAACTCTTTAAACAACTCGGACAGCTTGGTGATGATCATCGCCACTTCGAGCGAATCACGGCCGTGATCGTCGATGGCTTGACGGGCCAGATCGTAGTGTTGGCGCAGTGCGTCAAACTTCTCTTTGGCTTGAACAGGGTCTGGGCCGGTGTTGCCCTCTTCCTCTTCCTCGTCGTCGTCCTCTTCCTCGTCGTCCTTGTCTTGCTCTTCCTTAGGCACTTCAGAACCGACGTGGGTGGCGGTTGGGGCTTCATCTTCTTCGGTAATAAAACCGGAGATGATCTCAGCCAGACGGATCTCTTCCGCTTCGTAGCGGTCCCACTGCTCCAGCAGGATCCCCATCGCTTCTGGGTATTCGGCGATGGAGCATTGAACCTGATTGATGCCATCTTCAATGCGCTTGGCAATGACGATCTCACCTTCACGGGTCAACAGCTCAACGGTCCCCATCTCACGCATGTACATGCGGACAGGATCCGTGGTACGACCGAGTTCACCTTCTACGCTGGCCAGTGCGGCGGCCGCCGCCTCTGCAGCGTCTTCGTCGGTGTTGTCCTCGGACATCATCAGTTCGTCTTTATCCGGAGCGGATTCAAAGACTTTGATGCCCATGTCGTTAATCATCTGGATAATATCTTCGATCTGATCGGAATCGACCATATCCGATGGCAGGTGATCATTCACCTCGGCGTAAGTCAGGTAGCCTTGCTCCTTGCCTTTGGCGACCAGGAGCTTAAGTTGCGACTGCGGAGTTTGATCCATTGATATCATCCACTTAAGGTTAAAAACTTGGGCTAAGCGGCCGAAGACGCGCAAATAGCCAATTATAACGGGGTTAGCTTTTCATCGCTAGCTTTGCGTGTTATTCAAACGTTCTTAATGCTTTTAGGAGCTGAGAGAGCTGCTGAAGTTCCTCTTTGCTCAAGGAGCCTTTTGCCTGTAGAAACGCGGCATGCTGCTCAAGGATTTGTTTGTTAAAGCCTTTTAGCAGATCAACAAAGACCTGCTGTTTGTTTTCATCCACCTCAAACTGGGTGCCGGCCAGCTTGCGCAGTGCCGCATATTCCGGTTGCTCGCGGAATCGCTCCAACAGTTGGGCGGTGGTTAAGGTCCGCTCCCGACACAGATCGAGCAGTTGGCGTAGCAGTGTCATCCCTTTCACGTTCAGGTTTTCCACGGCGATCTGGCGTTCGAGCTCGAACCCCAATCCAGGTTCACTCAGCAGCAGTGCGATAGCCTGGCGTACCGGCGTGCCTCGCCCTTGTTGTGCCTGTTTCAGCGGTCGGTGACCTGTTTGCTTGGCCGGTTGACTGAAATGCTGCCGGGCTCCCCAGCCTAGCTCAGTTTCCAGCCGCTGCAACAAGGTTTCCTTTAATACGTCGTCGGCGATCTGTTCGATCAAAGGGCGGATCTGGGCGATGAAGCGGGACTTGCCCTCATCGTTGGACAGATCCGCTTCCTGACGGACATGATTAAACAGGTAGTCGGACAAGGGCATCGCTTCGCCGATCCGCTGTTCGAAGGCTGTTTTGCCCTCCTGTCGAACCAGGGTGTCTGGATCCTCGCCATCGGGCAGGAACATAAATTTAAGCGCCTTGCCGCTTTTGAGCTGGGGCAGCGCGGTTTCTAGGGCACGCCAAGCGGCATCCCGGCCGGCACGATCGCCGTCATAGCAGCAAACCACCTCGTGTTGGGCGGTGCGCATCAGGGTCTGGATATGCTCCGAGGTGGTGGAGGTGCCCAGTGACGCGACGGCGTAATCGATGCCGTTTTGCGCCAATGCCACCACGTCCATATAGCCCTCGACCACCAAGATCCGTTCGACCGAACGGTGGGCCTGACGCACCTGATAGAGGCCGTACAGTTCGCGGCTCTTATGGAAGATCGGGGTTTCCGGCGAATTGAGGTATTTGGGCGTGCCATCACCCAGTACCCGGCCACCGAAGGCGATCACCCGGCCCCGTCGATCTAGGATCGGGAACATCAGGCGGTCGCGAAAGCGATCGTATTTGCGGTTGCTGTCCTCTTTTTCGATCAGCATGCCGCATTCGGCCAGCAGATGCTGAGCACGGTTGTCGCCGCGCTTTTGCGCCAGCAGGCTGTCCCAGCCAGGGGGGGCAAAGCCGATCCCGAAGCGCTGTACGGTCTCGCCGTCCAGGCCACGGCCTTTGATGTAGTCTATGACCCGGTCTTTCTCCGGGTGCTGACGCAACTGCTGCTGAAAATAGCGGGCAGCCCATTGCATCAGGCTGTAATGGTCGTCGCTGCCTTTGGCGCGCGGTGGACTCGAAGGCTGGGCATTGCGATGCTTGCCTAGCTCGCCGGCGGGGGCTTCGCGAACCACTTCCATTCCGGCCAGACCGGCCAACTCCTCGATGGCATCGGGGAACTCCAGGCGGTCGTACTCCATCATAAAGTCGATGGCGTTGCCATGGGCACCACAGCCGAAACAGTGATAGAACTGCTTATCCTGGCTGACGGTAAAAGAGGGGCTTTTTTCGTTATGGAAGGGGCAACAGGCGCTGTAGTTTTTGCCTGTTTTTTTCAGCTTTACACGGCCATCGATCAGCTCGACGATGTCGGTGCGCGACAACAATTGATCGATAAAATCTCTTGGGATCCGACCGGCCACTAAATGCTTACCTTGATAGTAATGGAACGATTTTATGTATCACAAACAAACAAGCCGTGCATCAGGCACGGCTTGTTGCTGTGATCGGGACGGCGACTTAACCGAGTTGAGCTTTAACGATCTTGCCCACTTCGGCCATATCGGCGCGACCCTGGAGCTTGCCTTGCAGCAGGCCCATCACCTTACCCATGTCACGCATCGAGCTGGCACCGGATTCTGCGATCACGTCAGCGACTGCAGCTTCCATCTCCTCAGCGCTCAGCTGTTGTGGCAAGAATTCCTGCAACACAACCACTTCGGCCGCTTCGGCTTCCGCCAGTTCTGGACGACCTGCGTCCTCATACTGCTTGATGGAGTCACGGCGCTGTTTCACCATTTTGGTCAAAACAACGGTGATCTCATCGTCGCTGAGGGTTTTCGCTTCGTCCACTTCCACCTGCTTGATTGCAGCCAAGGCGAGGCGAATGGTACCCAGGCGAGCCTTTTCTTTGGCCCGCATCGCCATTTTCATGGCGTCCTTGAGTTGCTCGATGAGAGTCATGATCAGTACAGGCGAGTACGACGTGCGTTTTCGCGAGCCAGCTTCTTAGCTTGACGCTTGGAAGCAGCAGCCTTGGCGCGCTTACGAACGGTAGTTGGCTTCTCGTAGTGCTCACGACGACGCACTTCAGACAGGATACCTGCCTTTTCACAAGAGCGCTTGAAACGACGCAGGGCTACGTCGAAAGGTTCGTTTTCACGGACTTTAATTACCGGCATCGGTTTTCCTCGAAATACTTTCGGTTCAGGGCTGGTCAATCTTTGAGCAGCCTCAATTCAAAATGGTGCGAAATTCTACTCCGTACACATAGGACTTGTAAAGTCCGCTGAGCGCAAGACTGGTCAGTTGAGTGTAGCAGCGCTAGAATTGCGCCAATTTCGCAATAACGAGAGATTTTAGCATGCGCATTCTGGGGATCGAAACCTCCTGTGACGAAACTGGGGTCGCGATCTACGACGACCAGCAAGGTTTGTTGGCTGATACCCTGTACAGCCAGGTGAAGCTGCATGCGGATTATGGTGGTGTGGTGCCGGAGCTGGCTTCGCGCGATCACGTTCGCAAATTGGTGCCCTTGGTTCGTGAGGCGATGGGCAACGCGGGTCTGGCGCCGGACGACATCGATGGGGTTGCCTATACCGCAGGCCCGGGGTTGGTGGGGGCTTTATTGGTGGGCGCGTGTGCCGGTCGGGCCTTGGCTTACGCTTGGGGCGTACCCGCGATCGCGGTGCACCATATGGAAGGGCATCTGTTGGCGCCGATGCTGGAGGAGACGCCACCGGCGTTTCCGTTTATTGCACTGCTGGTCTCCGGCGGGCATACCCAGATCGTTCAGGTCGATGGCATTGGTCAGTATCAATTGCTGGGAGAGTCGATCGACGACGCCGCCGGCGAGGCGTTCGATAAGACGGCGAAGTTGATGGGGCTCGACTATCCCGGCGGTCCCCTGCTGTCGAAATTGGCTGAGCAGGGCGCCAGTGGACGCTTTAAGTTTCCTCGGCCGATGACCGATCGGCCGGGTCTGGATATGAGCTTTTCCGGTCTTAAGACGTTTGCGGCCAACACCATTGCTGCGCACGATGAAAGCGCGCTGGCCGACATTGCCCGTGCATTTGAGGATGCGGTGGTCGATACCTTGGCGATCAAGTGTCGTCGGGCGCTGGAGCAGACCGGGTTGAATCGGCTGGTGATCGCCGGTGGCGTGAGTGCCAACCGCCACCTGCGGGCGCAACTGGGAGCCTTGATGACCAAGCGCGGCGGTGAGGTGTTCTACCCGCGTCCGGCATTTTGTACCGACAATGGCGCGATGATCGCCTATGCCGGTATGCAGCGGCTCAAAGCCGGTGAGGGGCAGGATCTGGCGGTAAAAGGTGTGCCACGTTGGCCACTGGATAACCTGCAACCACCGGGACAAAATGACTGAGACTCAGAAGTTTGAGTGAAGAAGGGGCAGCATCCGCTGCCCCTTTTTTTGTCGGTGGCTTACATCACGGTCGAAGCCCGAAGGGGAAGTTAGAGGTTTACGCCATTTTTAGGCCGGCATAAGCGAGGGCACAGCGAAACGCAGCGCTAGGGGCGGCAGAGGGGCTCGCCCCCATGGTTTCACAAAGATGGCTTGCCGGCGCTAACGCGACTTAGCGGGTGAGGTCGATGCAATAGGCTGAAATAGAAGACGAAAAACTCGACCATCCGTTAACTCAGGCACCGCCTTTTTTATTCCAATGAGGGCTTTTTCTGACCGAGCTTGGGCTCGGTTCCCTGCCAGAGGCGGCGCATGTTGTCGTGGTGCCGCCAGAGGATCAGGGCACACAGGACGCCGACGGCGATGGCGTATTGCCCTTTGAAGGCCAAGGCATAGATGGGGGTGAGTACGGCGGTTAGGATCGACGCCAGTGAAGAGTAGCGACTGAGCAGGGCGATCAGCAGCCAGGTGACGATCACGGCCCCGATCATGTCCCAGCCGATCGGGGCGACGGCCCCCAGTGCGGTGGCAACGCCTTTGCCGCCATGGAACTGAAAGAAGCAGGGATAGATATGGCCGAGGCAGGCGGCCACGCCGATGGCGGCCAGCGCCAACGGTGGCAAGCCGAGGAAGTAGCTGCCCCAGACCGGGATGGTGCCTTTGAGGATATCAAACAGCAGCACCAATGCGGCCGGGCCCTTGCCGCCCAGTCGCAACACGTTGGTGGCACCTGGGTTGCCACTGCCTTGATCGCGCGGATCGCCCAGCCCCAGAACTCGGCAGACCAGGATCGCACTGGAAACCGAGCCGAGCAGGTAGGCGGCGAGACAGAGTAAAACGGTCAACCAGGCCATGAGCTGCGATGTTTTTCCTTGTTCAGTTAGGCTATGATCCTTCGCCCAAACGCGTGCTGAGCACGTGATTTAAGCCAACCTAGGGTATCTGACCCTTAGCCGGAGCGCCAGAGTGCACATGACCGACCAGGTGTTTATCGAAGGGCTCGAATGCCAGGCCGTGATCGGCGTATTCGAGTGGGAAAAGCAGATCCGCCAGCGATTGCTGATCGATTTAGTTATCCAGTGGGACAACCGACCCGCGGCGGCAGCGGACGATTATGCCCATGCCTTATGCTACGACACCGTGTCCAAGGCGGTGACGGCCTTGGTAGAGCAGCAGCCACATGAGTTGGTTGAGACGGTGGCGGAGAAGATCGCGGCGCTGATCCTAGAGCGGTTTGGCGCACCGGGCGTGCAGGTGCGTGTGGCCAAGCCGGGGGCTGTTGCCAATGCCAGCACCGTGGGTGTGCGGATCGAGCGACGGGCCTCATGAATCGGATCTTTATCAGTTTGGGTAGCAACATCGATGCCCACATTCATATCCGTAATGGCCTCGATGATCTGGCCCGTGACTTCGACCGAGTGCGGATCTCCACCGTGTTTGAAAGCGAAGCGGTCGGATTTGAAGGGGATAACTTTCTCAATCTGGTGGCGGAGGCCTACACCGAACTGCCTATCGAGCAGGTGGTGGCCCGTTTTAAGCAAATCGAGCAGGATCACGGCCGTTTAAGGGGGGCGAAGAAGTTTGCCTCACGGACGCTGGATCTGGATCTGCTGCTGTACGGCGATCATCAGTGTCAGCAGCCGGTTGAGCTGCCGCGCCCGGAGATCTTCCATAACGATTTTGTGCTGTGGCCCCTGTCGGAGCTATGGCCGGAGGGGATCCTACCCGGTGTCACAGACACCCTGGCGCAATTGTGGCAGGATCACCCTAAACAGCAGAAGTTGTGGCCAATCGCCTTTCACTGGCCAGAATAATTTTTTGATTTTACAAGGATAAAGTACGTGGATCCGATCCAGGCTATTGTCTTGGCCATTATCCAAGGCCTGACCGAATTTTTGCCCATCTCCAGCTCAGCCCACCTGATCCTGCCAGCCCAGCTGCTGGCCTGGGAAGATCAGGGACTGGCATTCGATATGATCACCCACGCCGGTACGCTGGCGGCGGTGATCATCTATTTCCGTAAGGATGTGGTGAGTCTGCTGACCAACTGGGGTCGCTCTTTGGCGGGTCATCATAACGAAGAGAGCCGGATGGCCTGGCTGATCATTCTGGCCACCATCCCGGCCGGCCTGGCGGGCTTGATGTTCAGCGACATTATCTCCACCGAGCTGCGCTCGACCACGGTGATCGCCTGCACCACGCTGCTGTACGGTTTGCTGATGTGGTACGCCGACTCGACCGCCAGTGAGCGTCGAGAGATGAAGGATCTGACCTGGCAGTTGGCGCTGCTGATCGGCTTGGCGCAGGCGCTGGCATTGATCCCAGGGACGTCCCGCTCCGGCGCGACCATCACCGCGGCCCTGTTGCTGGGCTTGACTCGCCTGTCTGCGGCGCGTTTCTCCTTCCTGCTGTCCATCCCCATCACTCTGGCGGCCAGCGGCTATGAGTCTTTGGGTCTGTTGAAGAACCCTGAGCCGGTGGACTGGTTCCCGCTGGCGTTGGGCGGGATCGTGGCCTTCTTCTCCGCCTATGCCTGTATCCATCTGTTCCTCAAGGCGATTGGTCGTATGGGTTTGTTCCCGTTCGTGGTCTATCGCTTGGCACTGGCGGCCATCCTGTTCGCGTTTTTCGTGTAACGCCTTAGGGATCTGAAAAAAGGGCACCGCTGCGCGGTGCCCTTTTTCGTGGATAGAAAACCGTGAATTGCGCGGAAACCAGACATGCACTGTCGACTTTAAAATCGGTGCCCGGTCATGAATTTGATTCGCGAGCTTTGAATTGGGCTAAGGCCAACAGGCGGCGCTGGCTCAGCTCCTCCCGGATGGCGGGGCCCTTGAAGCCATCGGCGACGATGGCTTTGACGCATACACGGTTGGCCGCGGCCAGAGCGCCTTGCAGGTAAGCCTGTGCCGGATAAGCAGCCTGTTGCTGATCCGGTCGGCCGATGGCATCCAGCCGACTGGCGTCCAGGGTGTGGCTGAAACGCTCCGGCTTGCGCCAGACATCGCAGCGATCAAACAGTTTCAGCAAGGTGCTGGGTTTCAGCGTCAGGGCACGATGCACATTGAGGTGTTGGGCACACACCTGCAGGGCCAGATCGCGCCACTCATTGGGGACACGCAGGCGCTCACACAGGGCCTTGACCGGCTTCAGCCCGGCGCTCTCATGGCCGATATGGCGGGGCCATTCGCTTTTTGGGGTGAGGGCCTTGCCCAGATCGTGGAGCAGCACCGCAAAGCGCACGCTGGGCGGCGCCTGCTCGGTGGCGGCAAGCTGCAGTGCCAGCAGGGTGTGCGCCAGTGCATCCAGGCCGCCATGATACGCCTCCGGTTGCGCTACGCCCTGCAACGCAGCGAGCTCGGGAAACAGTACGGCCAGTGCGCCGCATTGATGCAGGAGTTCAAAGTAGATCTCCGGGTTAGGCTCGGCAAGCGCCCGCTCGGTTTCCTGCCAGACGCGCTCGGCACTGAGGTGCGCCAGTTCACCGCTGTCGCTCAGCTGCTGCATCAGGCGCAGGGTTTGAGCGGCGACGGTGAAGCCTAGGTGGTGGAATCGCGCGGCAAAGCGGGCCACCCGCAGCACCCGGAGCGGATCCTCGACAAACGCAGGGGAGACGTGCCGCAGTATGCGGGCATTGAGATCGGCCATGCCACCATGGGGATCGTGCAACTGGCCTTCGCTATCACGGGCCATGGCATTGATGGTCAGATCGCGCCGGATCAGATCCTGCTCCAGCGTGACGGTGGGGGCGGCATCGAAATCAAACCCGCCGTAGCCGTAGCCGGTTTTGCGTTCGGTTCGGGCCAGTGCGTACTCTTCGCCGCTGTCTGGGTGCAGGAAGACCGGGAAACTCTTGCCGACCTGGCGAAACCCCTGTTGCTGCATCTGGGTGATGCTGGCGCCCACGACGAGGTGGTCGCGATCCTTGATGGGCAGGCCCAAGAGCGCATCGCGCACGGCGCCGCCGACTAAGTAGATCTTCACACTGTGATCCTCTGATTTTAACCGGATCATTATACCCGGCGGCGCTTTTGACAAGCCATGGGGATCGCCGTACCTTGGAGCCGACATCTCAGGACGACGTTCACTCGCATGTACAAAGGCTTCTATGGGCTCAACGACAGCCCGTTTTCTATTGCGCCGAATCCGGCATTTTTGTTTCTCAGTCCCCGTCACCGGGAGGCGCTGGCGCACCTGACCTATGGTTTAGGTGAAAATGGCGGTTTTGTCCTGCTCACCGGTGAGGTGGGGACGGGCAAGACCACGGTCTCTCGCAGCCTACTGGCGCAGCTGCCAGAAGACACGGATCTGGCCTTTATTCTCAATCCGGCGCTGACCGAAGCGGAGCTGTTGGCGACCCTGTGTGATGAGCTGGGGATCGCGTACGGCGAAGCGCCGAGCCTGAAGCAACTGACCGACAGGATCAGCGCGTTTTTGTTGGCCAATCACCAAGCCGGGCGCAAAACCTTGATGGTGATCGATGAAGCACAGCACCTTAAGGCTGAGGTGCTGGAGCAGCTGCGTCTCCTGACCAACTTAGAAACCGATACTCGCAAATTGCTGCAAGTGATCTTGATCGGCCAGCCCGAGTTGCAGGAACTGCTGCGACGCCAGGAGCTGCGTCAGTTGGCACAGCGGATCACCGCGCGCTATCACCTGCTGCCGTTGACCCGAGAGGAGGTGGCGGATTATTTGGCCCATCGCCTCAATGTGGCGGGACGGGCACAGCCGCTGTTTAAGCCGTCGGCGGTGAAGGCGGTGCACCGGCTCAGTGGCGGCGTGCCGCGGGTGATCAACTTGATCTGCGAACGTGCCCTGATGGGCGGCTTTGCCCAGCAGAAGCCGATGTTGGCGGCGGCGGACGTACAGGCTGCGGCGACGGAAGTGTTGGATCTGCCAAGGGTGCGGCGTCGTCCGTGGGGCTGGGGGTTGGCATCACTGCTGAGCGCGGCGCTGGGCTTTGTCACCGTGCAAGCGCTGGCCCCGGCGCCCGCCCCGGCTCCGGGGCTGACGCCCGTGGCGGCCACGGAGCTGGCGCAGTGGCCCGGCACGGAGCTGCAGGCGCTGCAAGGCCTGTTTCATCACTATGGGCTGACCGTGCCGGCGCACGATCCCTGCCGCGCCGCGGCGACCCTGAACCACGCTTGTCTGGATGAACTCGGCAGTTGGCAGCAGCTACTGGCGCTGGGCCGGCCGGCGGTGATCCGCCTGAGTGACGAGCAGCAGCGGCCTCGGTATGCCGCCTTGCTGCAATACGATCCGCACGCACGTCGCTGGTTGGTGCAGCTAGGCGAGCAACAGTTATGGTTGCAGCATGACTGGTTCGTGCGCCACTTTGAGGGCCGTTTTACCCTGCTCTGGCAACCGCCAAGCAGCTTGCCTGGGTTGATCGGGCCGGCGGCACCGCTGGGTCAGATCCAATGGCTGGAGAACCGTTTGGCTGCCTTGAATGAGCGTCCAGCCCGACTGTTGCAGAGCTACGATCCTGAGCTGGAGCGGATCTTGCGTCAGTTCCAACGTGAGCAGGGACTGGAGGCGGATGGGCTGGCCGGGCGCCAGACTTTGGAGCGGTTAAGTTTATTGGGGGCGTCGTCCGGCCCCCGTTTGGTCGAGGAGTCGAGCTGATGTCTTTGTTATTGGATGCGGTCAGTCGGCATCGGCATGATCAAGCCCAGCAAGGCGGCGTCGATCCGGCGTTGCTGGCGGCACTGCCGGTCAATAAGCCGATGCGACGCTTTCGTGGGATCTGGATCAGTCCTTTGCTAGCGCTGATGGTGGGTGGGGCGCTGGGCTGGGTGAGTTGGCCCAGTGCGTCTCCAGCCAGTCAGGTGGCGCCACCGGCGGCAGTGAGTTTAGCCGGGCGAATTGCCTTGCCGCTGCCGGTGGATCTGCAGGCAGCCAGCGCCAGCCCGGCCAGCGTCGAAGTCGCCCCTGCCCCCGCTCTCGCTGCGGACGCCGCCGGTGCCGTGACTTCGCCAGAGGTAGCGGCCAGTACGGCGGTAACCCGTCCGAGCGTTGAAGCGGAGGCGCCCACCGAGCCGGAGACCTCGCCTGCGCTGCAACGCGCGTTTGAGGCGGCCTTGGCGGATCTGAATATCGAGCCCGAGGCACCGGTTGAGCCGGAAGTGCCGCAGAGCGCCTTGCAGCAAGCGCTGGCGGCGGCCTTGGCACAGAGTGAGTTGGCCGAGGCCGAGACGACGCCAACCGCGGCTCAGTCCGAGCCCGAGTCTGAGCCCGTGCCGGCGCTCAGTTTTGAATTGCAGCAGAAGCTTTTGCAGGCGCAGCGTGACGTGGCAGCGGCCCAGCGCCAGCCGGCGCAGCCTGCCGAGCGTACCGTTGAGCCGACGGCGATCCCTAAGCTGGGGCAGATGCCATGGGCCTTCCAGAAGCGGCTGCCGGATCTGGATGTGACCGCCCATGTCTACGCCACTCGACCTGAGGATCGCTGGTTGCGTGCCAACGGTCGTGAGTTGCAGGAGGGGGATGAGGCGGCGCCAGGCCTGATCGTGACAGAGATCTTGCCAAGTGAGATCGTGCTGGAGATGGACGAGCAGAAGTTTCGCATTCCGGCCCTGGGCAGTATTTGAGGGCGCTTGAGAGCCGCCTGGCCTTGGCGTTCAGCGGCGTTAGGCTGACGCTCCGCGGTATGGGTGCAGCCGACTGAGAGTCGGCAAGACGCCATACACACAAAGCGAAGGCCTCGGCCTTCGCTTTTTTGTGCCCGCTCTGTTGCGTTAGCCGTCGCCGAGCGACAGCAGGGTGGTGTTGCCGCCGATGGCGGTGATGTTGTTGCTGATGGTTTTCTCGGTGATAAAGCGGGTCAGATAGTGGGGGCCACCGGCTTTGGGACCAGTGCCGGACAGGCCTTGGCCACCGAAAGGCTGGACGCCGACGACGGCCCCGATCTGGTTGCGGTTGATGTAGGCGTTGCCGGCGTTGATGGCGTGGGCCACCTTCAGGGCGCTGCCTTCGTTGCGACTGTGGATGCCGAAGGTTAGGCCAAAACCGGTGCCGTTGATCTGGGCGATCACCTGCTCGAGCTCGGCGGCGCGATAGCGGATCACATGCAGGATCGGACCAAAGTGTTCCTGCTCCAGCTGGTCGATGTGATCGATCTCGACCGCGGTGGGGGCAACAAAATGGCCGTGGGTACAGTCGTCCGAAAGCGGGGTTTGAGCGATCAAGCGGCCTTGCTGGCAGATCCGATCGATATGCGCCTGCAGATTGGCGCGGGCATTGGCGTCGATCACCGGACCCACATCGGTCTTGTATTGGGCGGGCAGGCCGACATGCAGCTCGGCCATTGCGCCTTTGAGCAGGGTCAGGACCCGATCGGCCACGTCGTCCTGCACATACAAGACCCGTAGGGCGGAGCAGCGTTGGCCGGCGCTCTGGAAGGCGGAATGCACCACATCGGTGATCACCTGCTCCGGCAGCGAGGTGGAGTCCACCAGCATGGCGTTTTGGCCGCCGGTTTCGGCAATTAAGGGAACGATGGCGCCTTCGCGTGCCGCCAGGCTGCGGTTGATCCTTTTGGCCGTTGCGGTGGAGCCGGTAAAGCAGATCCCGCTGATCCGCTCATCGTTGGTCAGGCGCGGACCGATCTCTGCGCCTCGGCCCGGCAGCAGTTGCAATACATCGCCGGGGATCCCGGCCTGGTGCGCCAGCTCGGTGGCGCGGAAGGCGACCAGGTTGGTCTGCTCGGCGGGCTTGGCGATGACGCTGTTGCCGGTCACCAGCGCGGCAACCACCTGACCGAGGAAGATCGCCAACGGGAAGTTCCATGGACTGATACACAGGAAGGTGCCACGGCCCTGCAGCATCAGTTCGTTGCGTTCACCGGTGGGGCCGGGAAGCCGAGTTGGGGTGCTCATCATCTCGCGTGCTTGCACCGCATAATAGCGACAGAAGTCGACCGCCTCTCTGATCTCATCGATGCCGTCCTGCAGCCCTTTGCCCGCTTCGCGGGTGCACAGGGCGATCAGCTCCGCTTCGTTGTCTTCCAGCAGATCCGCCAGCCGCTCGATGGCGGCAGCCCGTGTCGCCACGGGTTGTGCATCCCAATGGGGGAAGGCTGCAGTGGCGCGCACCAGCGCCTCTTCGATCTCATCTTCGTGGCTGAAGTGGACTTGGCCGACCGTGGTGCGGCTATCGAATGGGCTGCTCACCGCTTGGGCTTCGCCGCGATGACGGATCTCGCCGTCGATCAGCGGGCCACCTTGCCACTGATGTTGGTGAAACGCTTTGATCTGAGCGAAGAAGGGCTGGGCTTGGGCGGCTATGTTCATATTCAGTCCTTTTGAATTAACGCGCGTTTTACCGAAGATCCCCGCCGGTTGTGGGATCCGATGGTTGGCCAGGCTGGGGGCGGCCTTCAGCGTCTGAAGTGGATGCGTGATCAGGCTGTCGATCGGGGTATTGGGATCGACCAGTTTGTGGACAAAGGAGGTATTGGCCCCGTTCTCCAACAGGCGGCGTACCAGGTAGGGCAGCAGATCCTTATGGGCACCGACCGGGGCGTAGATCCGCACCTTCAGGCCAGGAACCTCTTGCAACAAGGTGTCGTACAGCTCCTGCCCCATGCCGTGCAGACGTTGAAACTCAAAATCCCGCTCACCGGCTAAGGTGAGCAGCGTGGCGGCGGTCTGCGCGTTGTGGCTGGCAAACTGGGGATAGATCCGGCCTAAGGTGGCGTCACTGAGCAGGTAGCGGGCGCACGCCAGATAGGACACGTCAGTGCCGGCTTTGCGGGTGAACACCGGGTAGCCGTCGTAGCCGCCCTGTTGCGCCCACTTTATCTCACTGTCCCAGTAGGCGCCTTTGACCAGGCGCAGAGGGATCAGATCCCCCTGCTCGCCAGCCAAGGCATTCACCCAGGCCAAGACCGGCAGGGCTCGTTTGGAGTAGGCCTGCACCACCAGTCCCAGATTGCCCCAGCCCTGAGTCTGCGGCGCCCGGTAGAGTGCTTCAAACAGCTTGAGCGATAGCTCAAGGCGATCGGCCTCTTCGGCGTCAATGGAGATCCCCACATCGACGCGTCGCGCCAGCTCGATCAGCGCCAGGACCGTGGCTTTGAGCTCGACTAGGACGCGCTGCTCGTTGGCCACCTCATAGCGCGGGTGCAGTGCCGACAGCTTGATGGAGATGGTGGGCCGTGGCGCTTGGCTGGGATCGTAACTGTGGTTGCCCAGCGCGACGATGGCCTGGCGGTATTCCTGCAGGTAGCGATCGGCGTCGTCCCGGGTCAGGCCGGCTTCCCCCAACATGTCGTAGGAGTGGGTATAGCCCAAGGCCCGGTTGTCTTCGCTGTGACTTAGTGCCTCGCCGATATCCCGGCCCAGCACGAACTGCTTGCCCATGATCTTCATGGCGGCGTACATCGCCTGGCGGATCACCGGTTCGCCCATCTTATTGACCAGACGGCTGAGTAGGCCGGCGGGCGAACCGTCGACGTTTTTATCCAGCGTGACCAGCTTGCCGGTGAGCATCAGGCCCCAGGTGGACGCATTGACCAGCAATGAGTCGCTGCCCTTAAGGTGCTTGCCCCAGTTGGCGCCCGACAGCTTGTCCTCGATCAGCGCGTCGGCAGTCGCCGCATCGGGGATCCGCAACAGCGCTTCGGCCAAACACATCAGGATGATCCCCTCCTGTGTTTCCAGGCTGTATTGCTGCAGGAAGGCGTCGATCCCGACATTCAACCCCTTCTTCTCAAACTGACGCACCTTGGCCACCATCTGGTGGGCGCGCTCAGTGATCTGAGCGATCTGCTCCGGCTCATCGGGCACGAGTTTGAGCAGGTGTTGCAGGTAGCTGGATTCGTCCACGCTGTAGTTGGCGCTGATGGCGTCAAACAGCTCGGACAGAGGGGGAGAGGGGCGCTGGGCATCGAGCAGTGGACTGGGATCAAACATGGGCATTCCTCGTCGGCACCGGCCTAGGGTGCGTTTCCATTTTGTATACAATGTTTGGATCGAGGTCGCAGTATATCGCCAAAGTGTGAGCGGAAGTAGTGCTAGGGCAAAGGGCAGAAAGGGGCTGGGTAGGAAAGAAAATGAAACGCCGGAACCGGCTGGGATTAATAACAGAAAACAGGCCAGAAAGGCCTGTTTTCGATAGCTTTACCTAGGTGGCTTAGCTTACATCCAGTGGTCGTTTTTCTTGCGACGTTTTGGACGTGGCAGATACGCCAAGATCAAGCCAAGCACCAGACCGACACCGCCGATGGCGCCACCCTGCTTGAGCCAGATAAAGCGCTCATTGTTCTGCAGCGTGCTGACCTGTGCCTTGAGACGCTCATTCTCGCTGGTGACACTCTCAAGCTGGCGCTGTTGGCTGATATTGGCCTCTTGCTGCTGACTGCTGGCGCCCGCCAGTTCATCGCGCTCGGCGGTGATCTTAGCCAGCTGGGCACGGGTGTCTGCCAGTGCCGTTTCCAGCTTAGGTACCTGAGTGCGGAAGCTGGGACCGGCGCTGAGAAACTCGCTGCGGATCCAGCCGGTACGGCCTTGGCTGTCACGCACCTTGCTGAAATCACCTGAGCTCTCATTCAATGAGGTCAGGCCTTCGCCGGCTTTGACGCTGCCCAGGATCCGAAACTGGGTGCTGGGACCGGCTTGTAAGTAGATGTACACGTCTTCCGAGACGGAGTGCTTTGCTTCCTGCGCGAAACTCTGGATGCTGAAGGCGCTCAGGCACAACAGCAGAGTGGTAATGCGTTTTAACATAGTTTTTCGACCCGAATTGTGGGGAGCCCATGCTAGGAGATCGACACTGAGGTGACAAGCCTTAAACCGGGAAAATCAGTCGCTGGCGCGTCCGGACTGTGACAAAGGCTTGAACTTTGTTCGCAAGATCAAAAAAGGGGCCTTTCGGCCCCTTTTGTCGTGCGACTGGATTTAGCTCATGATGGTGCGGATCACCGTGAAGATCACGATGGACAGAGCCGCACCAGCAGGCAGGGTGATGACCCAGCTCACCACGATGTTGCGCACCACACCCAGGTTCAGCGCGGCGATCCCGCGGGCCATACCGACACCCAGTACCGCACCGACCAAGGTTTGGGTGGTGGAGATCGGCAGACCGGTACCGGAGGCGATCACCACGGTCGAAGCGGCAGCCAGCTCGGCGGCAAAACCACGGCTTGGGGTCAGGTGGGTGATCTTGGTGCCGATGGTGGCGATCACGCGTTTACCCAGGATGGCTAGACCGGCGACGATACCGATGGCACCCAGCGGCAGGATCCACCATACCAGCGGGGCTTTATCTGGGATCTCACCGCCCGCTTGAACAATGGTAACCACAGCGGCCAGAGGGCCGATGGCGTTGGCCACGTCGTTCGAGCCGTGGGCAAAAGCCATACAACAGGCGGTGGCGACCATCAGGATGCCGAACACCTTCTCGACGTTGCCAAACTGGGTGTCACGATCCGCTTTCGGATCGAACTTCAGGCGGCTGATGGCCACTTTACCGATCATGCCGATGGCAGCAGCCAAGGCCAGTGACAGGCCGTAGGCTTCCAGGGTAGAGAAGTTCATACCCAGGTGACGCAGACCCTTTGTCACGGTAACCAGTGCCATGATAAAGGCGGCAAAGGCCATGTAATAAGGCACGTAACGCTTGGCGTTTTCCAGCGGCTTATCGGTGTCAAAGATCAGCTTTTGCGCGGTCTGGAAGATCAGGTAGGCAATGAAACCGGAGATGGCCGGAGTGATGATCCAGGAGCCAACGATACCCGCGACTTTGCCCCAGGCAACCACTTCGGTGCCCACGCCGACCGCGGCGAAGCCAATGATGGCGCCGATGATGGAGTGGGTGGTGGAAACAGGCCAGCCCAACCAGGAGGCGGCGACCAGCCAGACACCCGCCGCAAGCAGCGCGGAGATCATGCCGTACACCATCAACTCAGGCTGATGGGTAAAGTAGCTGGCATCGATGATGCCACTGCGGATGGTGTTGGTCACCTCGCCACCGGCCAAATAGGCCCCGGCAAATTCAAACACCATCGCGATGATGATGGCTTGCTTGATGGTCAGTGCGCCGGAGCCCACGGAGGTGCCCATTGCGTTTGCGACGTCGTTGGCGCCGATACCGAAGGCCATCAAAAAGCCAAACAGTGCCGCGGCGAGGATCAGCCACGGGCCATTAGTTACCAGTACTTCTACCATGGTAAAACCTTGTTAAGGAAACCTATTTAAATCGGGTATGGGTTAGGAACGAGCCAGCATGAGTTCCAGACGGGCGCCGACGCGCTCGGCCAGATCAGCCAGATCACCGATCCACTCGAGGATCTTGTAGAGGAACATCACATCCACCGCATTGAGCTCGCTTTCCAGCTGAAACAATTGGCGACGGAGTTGAATTTGCATGGAGTCGGTGTCGTCTTCGATGGTATCCAGTTGCTGGATCATCTCTTCCACCAGTTTGACTTCACGACCGCGGAAACCGGTTTCCAGCAGATCATCAAGTTCGTTAATGGCTTTATCGGCTTGCAGGACGGCGTCGATGCAACGCTCCACATAGGCGCGGAAGGTTTCTTGCATCGGCTCTGGGATCAGCATCTCACGACCGATCACGCGGCCGGCGATATCCTTGGCCTTGTTGGCGATCTTGTCTTGTTGGGTCACCATCTCTAGCAGATCGGTGCGCTGTACCGGCATGAAGATCCCGCTAGGCAGGCCCATGCGGATCTCGCGCTTGAGGGTATCCGCGTCACGCTCCAGCTGGCTGATCTCTTTTTGCAGCTTGGTGGCTGTGTCCCAATCTTTGGCCAAAACGGCGTCAAAGAAAGGAGTCAGCAATTTTGCTGACGCGCTGATCTTCGCAATGTGTTGTTCAAGCGGTTTAATTGGCGACTTCGCGAAGACGCCCAAGAAATTTACCGGCATGGCCTTTATCCTGAATGGTGCCTGATTGTTTGGCGAGCGAATCATACTCATTTGAAGAGAATCCGCAACACGTAATCTGGTGCATAAAAAACCTTAGTCTAAGTCAGAACCCGACAAGAGTGGGGATTTTGACGAACCGTAATCTATGGCAGTTATATGACAGCTATATGACAGTGTGACAATCAAATGACATCGCGCTGAATTGTTTATGAAAAATGGAGTGTCCATGGAGATCGAGATCAAGCTTTTGTTGAATGATCCCAAGCAAATTTCGGAATTGGCGCAATGTCGATGGCCAGGTGCGCTGAGTGTGATAACCCGCTCAGATCTTGGAAATTGTTATTTTGACACCCCGGATCTGGCGCTAAGACGCTTGGATATGGGGCTGCGGATCCGTCGCAGTGGTGAGCAGCGGGAGCAGACGCTCAAGACGCGAGGGCGGGTGGTGGGCGGCTTGCACGCTCGGCCGGAGTACAATGTGCCGATCGGATCCGACCATCCAGATCTGTCGCAGTTTCCCGAAACCCTGTGGACACCGGGCCAGTGTCAAGGGATCCAGCAGCAGCTGTTCGCTCAGTTCCAAACCGATTTTATGCGGGAGTCTGCGCGATTGCGCTGGCAAGGCAGCGAGGTCGAGTTGGCATTGGATAAGGGCCAGATCCACGCGGGTGCGCTCAGCGATCCCATCAACGAGCTGGAGCTGGAGTTGGTGCAGGGGGATCCGGCGGTATTGCTGGACTTGACCGAGCAACTGATGACGGCGCAGCCGCTGCGTTTGGGGCTGGACTCCAAGGCGGCGCGGGGCTATCGCCTAGCCGGGCTGCAACCGGAGGCCGAGATCGTCACGCAATGGGCGGATGAGCCAGGGGCGTTGCTGCACGCTTGGCAGCGCAATGAAGCCCGGCTGATGGCGGGTGAGCTGGCCGCGGCTGAGCCGTTAGGCCGGGTGTTACAAGCCCAGAGCGAGCAGGCGCCTTGGATGCGCGCGCTGCTGAGCGAGTTTGACCTGCGCCCCCGCCAAGCGCTGACTCAGCTGCAGGCCGACCGCCGTTATGGCTTGGCTCAACTGACGCTCTTGCGTCAGCTGCTGTCGTCCGACTCCGAGTGAGTGGGGGTGTCACCACGCTGATCATTGCGCGCCAGTTGTTGCCGAAGGGCGCGGATCTCGTCGAGTAGGGCGGCTTGCTGCCGCTCCAGTTGGCTGAGCTTGTCGTGTTCTTCGGCGCTGTCTTGGCTGACGAAGACCGAGGCCAGATAGCCGGCGACCACGCCAAAGAAGCTGACGCCGGTGATGATCACCACGGCCGAGATAATGCGCCCGCCCAGGGTGACCGGATAGTAGTCGCCATAGCCGACGGTGGAGATGGTGATCAGCGCCCACCAGATCGCCGCTTCGGCGGAATCGATATTGGCACCAGGCTCGCCCTCCTCCACCAGTAAGATCAACACCGAGGCCAAGGTGATGATGGTGAGCATGGCCAGCATCAGGCTGGTTAGGGTGGTTTCCTGTTTTTGTCGCAGGATCGGGATCAGGACCGAGCGGCTCATCTTGATCAGTCGAAACACCCTTAGGATCTGGAAGATCCGGGCGTAGCGCAGCGGCTCAATGGCGGGAATGGAGGCGACCAGATCGATCCAGTGCTGGCGAAAGTAGGTCTTACGGTCGTCGGCGCGGAGTAGGCCGTAGAAAAAATGGCTGATGAAGATCAGGCAGATGACCAGATCGACCACCATCAACACCCGGGTGGTTTCGGCGGAGGGATCGCTAAAGGCGATCGCCAGCACGACCGCCACGGCAAGCAGCGAGAGCGCCATCATCCCCAGCTCTTTTGGGGTGAGCTCTGACTCGGGGTGTTGTTTCATGGCTGGATCAACTGGCTGAGCAGGTAAGCTGCGGCAAACACCAGTGCCCCTTCGAGGGCGGCGATCCCGGCGTTATTCTGCAGCTCCACCTCCAGTCCTATCTTCACCCTGGCCAGCACCAGTTGGCGTAACAGGGTCGAGATCACGATCAGCAGCGCGAGCCCCAGCAGGGCCCAGCCGAGCCAGGCGGCCATGGTGATCATCGGCATGCTGGCCTGATAGGGCTGGAAGTGGCCGGCGGTTTGGATGGTCAGGCTGGACGCCAACAGGTAACCGCTGTGGCGCAGTGCCACAGGGCGATGATCTTGTGCCAGCGCCCGTTGCAGGCTGCCCCCTTGATTGCTGCGGCGGTAACGACGCTCGAGCAGGCGGGTGATCAGCACCAGAAAACAGATGGCGATAAAGAAGTTAAACATCAGCAGGGGCATGGCGGTGAGGCTCAGATGGCCCAGCCACAGCAGCATCCCCTTCAATACCATGGCGATGGAGATCGCGACCGCGCCATCCACCAGCGCCATGGCGACATTCCCCTCGAGGATCAACTGGCGCTTATCGACGTGGTTCAAGCCCCATTTGTCGTACCACCAGCGTCCGGCGCGGATCAGCAGCAGCGCGGCCAGACCTAAGCCAAACACCCAGAGTAGGTTGAGCCAAAGCTCGGGCTGGCGGGGCAATTGGAAGACCCCGGACAGGGCAATGGCCAGCGCGATCATGCCGCCTGCGACGCTGATCCCAAAGGCAATGTTATCCCGATCGGCCAGCTCTTCGGTGCTGTTGACCCCGGAAAACCAGCCATGGCTGAAGCGGGCGAGCACGAACAGCAGTACCGCCACCGCCAATTCGGTCAGTATGCTGATCACCGGCAGGGCCGGTTGCAGGCTGTCGAACCACTCCATCAAGTTCATGGCTGCGTCTCCTCTTTGTCGTTAGCCTCATGGTAAAGTGGGCCAACAACTTCCATCCAAATGATTGCTAAACAGGACGTTACATTATGACCAGCGTACCACTCGACAACAAGCTCAGCGCGGAGTTACGGCGACAGGCTGAGCGCCAGTGGCAGCGGCTCGATGAGACGATAGTGGCACAATTGAGTGAGTCGCAACGCCTGCAATTGGTGCGGACTCTGGCGTTGTCTGAGTTTGCTGGGCATGTACTGGCCCGGGATCCGCAGTGGCTAGAGGCGCTGTTTGTCGATGATGCCCTGGCCCAGAGCGAACGCACAGGCCAATACCGCTCGCAGCTCGATGCGGTGCTGGCTCCCTGTTCCAACGAGGCTGAGGCCAGCCAAGCCCTGCGACGCTTCCGCAATCGGGAGCAGTGTCGCATCGCCATGCGCGATCTGCTGGGGTTGGCGACGGTGGACGAGGCGCTGGCGCATATCTCGGCGTTGGCCGAGCAGATCATCGCCGCCACGCGCGATTTCTTGGTGACGCTGCAGGCGCCACTGTGGGGCCGTCCTCACTGTGATGATGGTACGCCGCAACGCTTGATGATCCTAGGAATGGGCAAGCTCGGAGGTGGCGAACTCAATTTCTCCTCTGACATCGATCTGATCTTCTGCTACCCCGAGCATGGCCAAACCGTTGGCGGGCGCAAGCAGTTGGATAACCAGCAGTACTTTATCCGGTTGGGGCAGAAGCTGATCGGCCTGTTGTCGCAGTTGAATGCCGACGGTTTCTGCTATCGGGTCGACATGCGGTTGCGCCCCTTTGGCGAGGCGGGTCCTTTGGTGGTCTCGCTGGCGGCGATGGAGGACTACTACCAGGAGCAGGGGCGGGAGTGGGAGCGTTACGCCATGGTGAAGGCGCGCCTGATGGGGCCAGAGGGGGATGAGCAGCAACAAGTGGATGAGCTGCTGCGCCCCTTCGTTTACCGGCGCTACCTAGACTACTCCGCCATCGATGCGCTGCGCCGGATGAAGGAGCTGATCGAAACCCAACTGCGGCGGCAGGCGGTGGCCCACAACATTAAGCTGGGGCGCGGCGGGATCCGCGAGGTGGAGTTTGTGGTGCAGAGCCATCAGTTGATCCGTGGCGGCCGTGAGCCCGGGCTGCGGGGTCAGGCGTTGTTGCCGGTGTTGGCGGAGCTGGATCGCTTAGGGCTGATCCCCAGCCGGGATCGGCATAAGCTGGAGCAGGGCTATCGCGTGCTGCGTGCGGTGGAGAACCGCTTGCAGGCGCAAGGCGACAAACAGACCCAGCTCTTACCCGAGTGCGAGGACGATCGGCTGCGGCTGGCGCTGGCGATGGGGTATGACCATGTGGAGACCTTGATGGAGGCGATCGCCGCGGCCATGGCGGGGATCCATCAGGTGTTTAAGGCCACCATTGGCGATGGTCAGAGTGATGACTGCGATCTGGGCTCCCTGCCGCTGCTGTGGCAGGACGACAGTGGCAGCCTGGATGGGGAGGCCCTGCTGCAGGAGCAGGGGCTGGATCCGGCGTTGTGGCCTGAGCTCCAGGCGGCACAAACCGAGTTTGCCCGTCGCCGGGTGGGGCCGCGTGGCCGCGAGGCACTCGATAAGCTGATCCCACACCTGTTGCAGGAATTGACCCGGCAGGGGGGCTCTGTGGCGCTGTGGCAGCGGTTGATGACGGTGCTCACCCCGATCCTGAGCCGAACCACCTATCTCGAGCTGCTGCTGGAGAAGGCCGGTGCCCGTCGTCAGCTCACCACCTTGTGCGCCGCCAGCCCTTGGATCGCTCAGCAACTTGCGCGTTACCCGATCTTGCTCGATGAGCTGATCGATCCGGTGGCGCTGTATCAGCCCCTGCCGTCGGCAGGCTACGCCGCCGAACTGCGTGAGTTTATGCTGCGGGTGCCGGAGGAGGATCTGGAGCTGCAGATGGAGGCGCTGCGCCAATTTAAGCAGGCGCAGCAGCTGCGGATCGCGGCGGCCGATGTTACTCGGGTGCTGCCGGTGATGAAGGTGAGCGACCACCTTTCCTGGCTGGCGGAGGCGATCATCGAGAAGGTGGTGGATCTGGCCTGGCAGCAGATCAGCGAGCGTCATGGTCAGCCCAGCGGTTTGGCCCCGGGCCAGCGCGGCTTTGCGGTGATCGGCTATGGCAAACTGGGCGGACTGGAGCTGGGCTACGGCTCGGATCTGGATCTGGTGTTCCTGCATCAGGGCCAAAGTGGTGCGACCGATGGGGCCAAGTCGATCGACAATGGCCACTTTTACATCAAGCTGGCACAGCGGATCTTGCACCTGTTTGCCACCCGGACGGTGTCCGGGGTGCTGTACGAGGTGGATATGCGGCTGCGTCCTTCGGGCAGCAGCGGCTTGCTGGTCAGCCCGATCGAAGGGTTTGAGCGCTATCAGCAGGAGGATGCCTGGACTTGGGAGCATCAGGCGCTGGTGCGCGCTCGCTTTATCTATGGCGACGATCCTCTGGCGGCGCGGTTTGCCCGCTTACGCCGTGAGGTGTTATGTCGCCCACGGGATCTCGCCGCGTTGCGGGAGCAGGTGGTGAAGATGCGCCAGAAGATGCGTGATCATCTGGATAAGGGCAACGCCGAGCGGTTTGATCTGAAGCAGGGGCGGGGCGGGATCACCGACATCGAATTTATCACCCAATATCTGGTGTTGAGCCAGGCCCATGGCTCACCGACGCTGGCGACCTGGTCGGATAATGTGCGGATCCTGGAGTCCGCCTTGATGGTCGATAAGTTGACGCCACAGCAGGCGGACCTACTCAGCGAAACTTACAAAGAGCTGCGCAACACCAATCATCATCAGGTGCTGGCGGATCAGACCGGTCCGGTAGCCCTGGCCGAGCGGCCGGAGCACTGCGATGCAGTGGCACAGCTGTGGCAGCATATGCTGCAAGAGGCGTAAGCGCCGGGAGCCAGGTAACGCCGAGGCGGGCTCTCCCGTGCCTTGGCGTTCGCCCAAGCCGTGCGATCAAAAAAGGGAAGCCCGCTGGGCTTCCCTTTTTCTTGCGAACAACGGCTTAGCAGGGCTGGTAGCCGCCTTCAACGCCTTTGGTGGCAACCGCCACGGCGTCGTGGGCGTGCAGGCTTTCCAAGTGATTGACTCGTAGCCAGAAATCGTCGAACTGGGCCTGTTCATCCAAAGCAAACTTGACGCGACGAGCCGCGTCCTCGACGAACATCAGGTTTTGCCCATTCAGGCGGGCAAACTCCTGTTCATCTTCACGCTTCACCGCGGCTTGTACCGGGGTCTTTACCGCCCCCTCGATGGCATTGACCAGGGTTTGGATCGGCAGGGCGATCTGCGTTTCGTTCAGGCGTACCTTGATCTGCGCCAGCGAGCGTTGGCTGTGTGGGGTCGCCACGATGCCATTGGTGCTGCCAAGCCAGCGGTGCACCAGCTCGGTATCGACGCGCTCTTCACCGTGGAACTGGTGCTCGAACGCTTCCTGGATCAATTGACGGGCCAGAGCGGCGGAGCACGGGCAGGTGGAGGAGTACGCCACTTCCACTTCCAATTCTAAGGCCAGTTGGCCCTTATCCAGTCGCCCAGTCAGGGTCACGGGATAGTTGCGCCAGCCCTCATTGCCGGATAGCAGGGCGGGACGGCGCATGTGGTAGTCGAACTGGAATTTCACAAAGGCCTGATCTGACAGGTCTTCGTGGGTGCGGATAAAGTCCTGCAGCAGCGCCTTGAGGCTGTGCAAGTTCAAGGTATCCGTCAGGGACAGTCTATCCAGCGCCAGATACAGGCGGGACATGTGGATCCCTTTAGCATGGGCCTTTGGCAGGTTGACAAAGGCTTCGACCCGGGCGCTGATCGGGCGCGGCTCATCGGCGTCGGTGACTACCGTAAGCGGCAGCTCGATCTCACTCATGCCGACCCAGTCGAGCGTGCCGCTGATCTGGGCTTTGGCACTGCTGGCCACGTCAGGCATAAGGGTTGGCACTGAGGGGTTGTCTGTCATCGGTCACGACCCTGATACTTCAATTTGCGCGGATTATAACACGCTGTGATCTAGGGCTCATTGAGAAAAAGCGAATGAGCCAATAGACGAGCTGCGTTCAGAATTTTGCCGGGGACTCTAGCGCAGAGCACTAAATGGACGCAACCATGGATTTTGTAGGGGCTTGTCCAAGGCGTCCAGCGCCGCGTAGGCGCTGTCGCGATCGGCAAAGCTGCCCCATAACACTTGATACCAGCCATTGTGTTCGACCACCTGACCCTTTTCCTCTAGTCCGTTTTGACGAATAAACGCCTGGGCGCTGTCGGCCGAGCGGGTGGCTGCCAGCTGCCAGGTCACGTGCTGATCCGGTTGGCGTGATAGCCAGTCGCCACTGGGGGCGGGCGGCACCGGTGTGGCCGGGGTTGGGGCGCTGATCATCCCCGTGGCAGCCGGGGCACGGGCGTCAGCCGCGGGCGCAGTGTTGCGGCGGTCCTGCGGATCCAGGCTTTCCCGCTTGAGATCCGCCACACGACGGATGATCGGCGTCCCATTGCTCAGTGAGCTGGGGATCCCACGGCCTCCCAGCTGGGCGGACTGACGGCTCGGGTACTGGCCGGCCAGCAGCAGGTTCATCGGTTTGCCGCCGCGCATCACGGTGATCTGCAGCAGCGACTGGGCCGGATAGCGGTTGCGCAGCGCGGCCAGATCGAACGTATCGCGGCTGGCGGCCAGCTGCAGGACGAAGTCACTGTCATTGATACGAGCCAGTGGCGTCAGTTGAGTGGGCAACGCCTCCGCGCGATTGAGGATCCCGGGCAGTTCGGCGTTCGCTACGGCGTCGACGATAGGCTGCGCCGCGCTCAGTGGTGCCGTCAGGGCTGCCGCGTTGCTGCCAGCCTTGGTGTCTTTGGCCTGATAGGGACTCCCAGCCAATGCGGTCAGCTCGATGGTCCAGGGATCGCGCTGCTCGCCGTCGGCGCCGATATTGAGCGGGAACACCGGCACAGGACTGCGCAGCCGCTGTTGCCGCAGCTGGGCCTCATCCGGCACCAGATAGTAGTTGCCGGGCTTGACCTCGAAGCGGAACTGGCCGTCGTCGTCACTGCGGACTTGTGCCACGGGACGACGATCCAGATCGGTCAGGGTAAAGCGAAGCTGATCGACGATCTGGCCCTGCTCGGTTTGGATCTGGCCATGCACCTCGGTCAGCCAGACCAGTGCCAGCTCAACCTCGGTGCGCTGCCCAACCAGGGGCATGGCATCCACCGGACCGTCGCGCAACACGAGACCTTGCGGTAGGTTGCGCGGATCGATGCTGATGCGATAGCGGTTTTGCGCGGGCAGCTGGCGCAACAGGATCTCGCCGCTGTCGTCGCTGGCCTCGCGCGGCCAGCTGGGCGCGGTGTCGATGCTGATCCCAGCCAACGGCTGATCGCTGCGATCAAAGCGGCCATTGTTGTTGCTGTCGATAAACACCCGAACCGCCATATCGGCCTGCTGTGGGCGCAGGGCGGTCAGATCCAGCGCGCCGCGATTGTCATCGTGGTTGAGCGAGAAGGAGGCGGTGGTGTTGATCTGCCAGTCACCACGGGTGTCGATCCCGCCTTGCAGGCCCAGAGTCAGCCAGCGATAGCGGTAGGCGACTTCGTGGCCGATGCCAAAGCGACTCTTGCGCTCGAGTGGGTTTTGATACCACAACAGGGTTTGGTTGTAGATCTCATACCAGGGGCGCCAGCGCATCCGGGTTTCCATATCGGTGACGCCATAGCCAAATTGGTACTCCACCTGACTGGACAGGTTCCAGCCATTGCCCAGCGTGGAGAGCAACACTTCACCGCTTTGGCGCTCCAGACGGGTATCGTACTGCGCGTCATAGCGGTAGTGGTGGGTCAGGTGCACAGGTCCCAGTTGGGTCGAGAGCCGGTTTTCAAAGCGGCCGAAGCTGTCCGGCGCGGCGTCTTCCTGCGGGTCGAGCCAACTGCCGCCAAAGGCGTACTGCCAGCCGCCCAGGCGCCAGGTCTGCCCCTCCAGCCAGAGGGTGGACTCATGATTGAGCGGCAGTTCATCCTGCTCGGTACGGTCCGCCTGCAATTCGCCGTGATTGCGGTGGCTCAGGCGCAGTTGATGGTTGGCTCCCAGGCCCCGGCTCAATCCAGCGAAATAGGCGGTTTGGCTTTCGTCATCGCTGATCGCCTCGAGTTGCACCCGGGTTCCGAACAGATCCGCGCCTAAGTGGACACCGAAGTAGTTGACGTCATTGAAGACGATGCGGCCCCACTCGTCCTGCTCCAGTTTTTGCTGCTGATAGCTGACGCCAAGATCCAGCGTATCGGTCAGACCATAGTTGGCGCGCAGGGCCAGTTGGCGCTGCGCGCCCAGTGCATCCTGCTCGCTGTCGGTGAGCCGATTAAAGACAAAGCGGGTGTTATCTATGTAGTTGATCTGGTAACTGAACTGACCGCGGCGCACGTTGCGGCGGTTGTCGACCGTCTGGCGGCGGACATGATGTTCGCCATTGTTGCCGTACAGGTGCAGCTCAAAGACGTTGACGCCCTCGAGCAGGGCCACGTCGGTAAAGCGGTAGCGGCCGGAATCGGCGGCTTGGGTGAAGCCCAGTAAGACGCCGTTACGGTACAAATGGACCTGCCAATCTGGCGGGGCATTGCCCTCCAGACTGGTCACGCCAAAGCGTTGTTGCTGGGCGTTACCCAGCGCAAAGCCCAGGCCTTCGCGCGTGCCTGCCAGCAGGTTGTCGCCAAACTGGGTGATGTCGCCGAGCTGATACTGGCCCAGATCAAACGGCAGGCTCTCGCTGACATCGCCTAGATCCCGCGACAGGCGCAGGCGGTATTCGCTGCGTTGCTGCGCCAGCTTGGTGTAGTTGAATTCGTAGCTCTGCCCGGCCAGATCGCCGGTGCTGATCAGCCCAAGTCGGTAGTCTTGGGTCAGCAGTTCGTCGCCGATCAGTGCGCTGTTGATAAAGCCGAGCACGGTCGGAGGACTGGCTTCGGCGTAGTCATGGGGATGGATGGGATCTAACCCGCCGCTGTGGAAGTTTTGCTGCTGACCCAGGCTGGCCTCATTGGCGTGTTGCTGCTCGATCTGTTGGACAATGGGCAGTGGGTATTCACTGCTGACATTGAGTCGTCCGGACTGATTATGAAAGCGCAGCTCCAGCGGCAGGATCTGGCTGATCAGCTCGGCGTCCAGATAGAGATCGGCACTGTCTCGGCCCCAAGGCTGGGCGGGATCGAGCTCGAAACGCTCGAACCCTCGGCGGGCTTCATCGACCTGCAGATCCAGTAAGAAATTGCTGTTTTCACCGCTGATCCACCCCGTCGCGCTGGCGCCTTTGGGGTCCACCCGGATATCCATGCCGATGGCGGCACTCAGTGCCTGCAGGGGCACCAGATGGCGCTGATCCAGGCGATAGACCACCACAGGTTGGGGCAGTTGCTGGCCCTGACTGAACAGGGTGTAAGTCCGCAGTTGTTCGGAGGACAGGGGGATCTCTTCCGCCAGGGTGGGCGTGGCGCAGATCAGCGCACCTAATACCGCTAAGGTGACAGCTCGCATCTTTCTACTTCAATAGCTATGGGTCAGGTTGAGCGCGAGGATAGCATTATTTGTCTGTTTACACAGTGACCTAAAGTTGCTTTTGTTGTCGTTACAAAAGGCCGTATGATAGAGCGCAGCCCCAAGGGCGATTTGTTTGATGTGGGAGAATGAAAATGGAGCAAGCCGGTTACCAACATCTGGATACCGCGACTTTGGATCAATACGTTGCCGCCATTGGTGCGGGCACCCTATTGAAGTCGGTGGTGCTGTTTGAGCAGATGGCCCCAGAATATCTGGCGGCCGTCGCCCAAGGGATGGCGGACGCGGATAAAGCGGTGATCACCAGTGAAGCGCACAAACTGAAGGGCGCCGCCGGTTCGGTGGGCCTGAAGCGGATCCAGGAGCTGTCGCAGAGTCTGCAGTGTGGTGATGAGGCGGCGTGGCCGGCGCAGCACCCGCAGTGGTTTGAGGCGATCCAAACCCATTTGGCCGGGGATGTGGCTCTGTTGAAGCAGTATCTGAACGAGCGCAGTTGAATGCGGCGTTGACTGGATACAAAAAAACCGCCATTCGGCGGTTTTTTTTGGCTGGGTCGGCCTTACTGGTCGTTACCCAGGGCACCACAGAAGCGGTAACCTTCGCCGTGGATGGTGGCGATGATCTCCGGGGTCTCCGGGTGGCTTTCGAAGTGCTTACGGATGCGACGAATGGTCACATCAACGGTACGATCGTGCGGCTTCAGCTCGCGACCGGTCATCTTCATCAGCAGATCGGCGCGGGACAAGATCTTGCCTGGGTTCTCGACGAAGTGCAGCAGGGCACGGAACTCAGAACGTGGCAACTTGAACGGTTCGCCAACAGGGCTGATCAGAGAGCGGCTGTTGATCTCCAGCGTCCACTGGTTGAAGTGGTAGAACTCAACCTGTGGCTTCTCTTCGTTGCTCTTCGCTGCATTAACGATACGGTTCAGCAGGTTGCGTGCACGAATGGTCAGTTCACGTGGGTTAAACGGCTTGGTGATGTAATCATCAGCGCCGATCTCCAGGCCCAGGATCTTGTCGACTTCGTTGTCGCGACCGGTCAGGAAGATCAGAGCAATGTCGTCTTTCTCACGCAGTTCACGGGCCAACAGCAGACCATTCTTACCGGGCAGGTTGATGTCCATGATGACCAAGCTGACTTTGTTGGTCTTCAGGGCGTTGTGCATCTCTTCGCCGTCAACCGCGACGGTGACATTGTACCCTTCAGCTTCAAAGATGCTTTTCAGGGTGTTACTGGTTACGGCTTCGTCTTCGACAATGAGGATGTGCGGATTTTGCATTTGGGCTACCTAGAAAGCGCGATTCAACACTAAAGTTCTGGCGCAGACATCAATGGATGCGCCGTTAAGCATAGGCAAAGTCCGTTTTGTTGCCACATTCAGCCTCAGTGCCTGTTTGCCACGTTGGGCTGCTATAGTTCCTGTGCGCTTGCTGCAGCTGTGTTGTTACTGCGCGAGCGGGAACAAAATACCTAAAACAGGTCAACAGTTGTCCAAAAATTGTTAACGGAACACAAAAAGTGCTATCCCGATCACAATTGTTGAGGCAAGCTCACAATCAAACTTAAGTGATTACATTTGCTTACAGTCGGGCTGGGCATCAACTCCTTCGATACCATTATGACTGGCGATTCTACCTATGCTGAGCGTCGAAGTCATATTTCAAACAATGACTTGTATTAACTTGTGATCCATCTGGATTTATTTCGCCAGTGTGCGGAGTCAACAGGCTTATTTTTGCCCCACTTTCGCTAAAGCGTAGTGGATCTCGGTGCACCGTGAGAGGGTTCTTTAACGGCTGTTAGCGATCCTCAGCAGTTGTAGGCAATAGGTAGCCGACTTGCCGCTTACGGCTGGATCTGACGGGCGATCGGCTGGCTGAGCGACAGCAGGGTTTCGGTGGACTGGATCTGCTCGATGGATTGGATCTGATCCACCAGCAAGCGGTGTAGCGCATCGATATTGCGGCACATGATCTTGATAAAAATACTGTAGTGCCCCGTGGTGTAGTAGGCCTCGATCACCTCGGGCAGCGCTTCTAGCTTGGCCAGCACGGCGGGGTAGTCGCCGGCGGCCTTAAGGTTGATGCCGATAAAGCAGCAGATCTGATACCCCAACGGGCGAGGGGCCAGCAGCACTTGGGTGCCGGTGATGATCCCCGCTTGCTTCAATTTTTCCACCCGCACGTGCACCGTGGCCGGGCTCACCTCGAAGCGTTTGGCCAACTCGGCATACGGCGTCCGTGCATCCTGTTGCAGCGCATTGAGCAAATTTCGGTCGAGATTGTCGATCCGTTGCTGTTGGGCCACTTCTTGTACCTCATTTTGATGATCCATCGGTTATCGCCTTATATTTTTGTTGGATCTATATAGGGTATGGCTTTTTGGTTTTTGATCCATTGTTTTGTGGCCGAATTGGGTGAAGGATAGTTGGCAGAACAACACTGCATTTTCCGAGGCCACCATGAAACAGAGCTATATCCAAACCCAGCGTCAGATCCAATTTGCCCGCCAGTATTTCAGTCAGCAATTATGCCAGCGCTTGGGCTTGGTTGAGGTGCAGGCGCCCATGCTGTGTGAGCTGGGATCGGGGATCCAGGACGAGCTGTCCGGCTCCGAACAGGCGGTGCAGGTGGCGGTGAAGGCGATCCCGGATAAGCGATTTGAGGTGGTGCACTCGCTGGCCAAATGGAAGCGGGCCACGCTGGGGCGCTACCGGTTTGCGCAAGGCGAGGGGATCCTCACCCAGATGAAAGCCCTGCGGCCTGATGAGGAGACGCTGGGCGCGAAGCATTCGGTTTATGTCGATCAGTGGGACTGGGAGGCGGTGCTCAGCGGTGAGGAGCGCACTCAGCAGGGATTGTGTCAGCGGGTGGAACTGATCTGGCAGAGCATCAAGGCCACTGAGGGGGCATTGGCTGAGCAATTTGAATTGGCGATCCGTTTGCCTGAGCAGTTGTATGTGATCCACGCCGAGGCGCTGCGTCAACGTTACCCGGAGCTGGAGCCGGCTCAGCGTGAGCGGCGGATCTGCCAGGATAAGGGCGCGGTGTTCATCATCGGGATCGGTGCCCCGCTGGCGGACGGTCAGGTGCACGATGTGCGCGCGCCGGATTACGACGATTGGAGCAGCGAGTGTGCGCAGGGCATGGGCCTGAACGGCGATCTGTTGGTTTGGCATCCGCAGTTGCAAGATGCCTTTGAGCTGTCCTCGATGGGGATCCGGGTCGATCCTAAGGCGCTGCGTCGTCAGATGCGTCTGGCCCAGCGCGAAGGGGGGCTCAGCCAGCAGTGGCATCGCGCGTTACTGGCCGGTGAGCTGCCGCATACGATCGGTGGGGGGATCGGTCAATCTCGTTTGCTGATGCTGCTGTTGGGACGGGCACACATCGGCGAGGTGCAATGCGGCGTCTGGGCCGATGAGTGCAGTCGGCGCCTGTAAGGCGCCGGTTGCATAAAGTGCGCGTTAAAACGGCAGCGGCGCGGTGAGGTGCAGCGGCTCGCCGCTCTCGGGGTGGACAATGCCGAGCTTGTAGGCGTGCAGATGCAGGCGATCGGCGGCGTCACGGGCCTGCTCATGGGCATAGAAGCTGTCGCCGAGTATGGGGTGGCCTAGCGCCAGCATGTGTACTCGTAGCTGGTGCGAGCGGCCGGTGATCGGCGTCAGTTCGACCAGGCTGCTGTTGTCGTCTTGAGACAGGACCTTATAGCGGGTCTGAGAGGGCTTGCCATCCTCGAAGCACACCTTCTGCTTGGGGCGGTTGGGCCAGTCGCAGATCAGCGGGAGATCCACTTCGCCTTCGGGCTCGGCCGGATGGCCCCAGATCCGGGCGATGTAGGTCTTGCTGGTTTCTCGGTCGCGAAACTGGCGCTTGAGCTCGCGCTCGGCCTCTTTGCGCAGGGCAAAGATCAGGATCCCGGAGGTGGCCATATCGAGGCGATGCACATCATAGACGGTACCGAATTGGCTCTGCACTCGACTGAAGGCACTGTCCTTGTGTGCCGGCTCACGGCCAGGTACGGAGAGCAACTCGGCGGGTTTGTCGATCACCACAATGTCGTTGTCCTGATGGAGGATGGTCAGGAAGGGCTCGGTGGGTGGGTTATAGACAAAGTTTGGCATAACGGATCCTGCTCAGATCGGGTGCGACGGAGAAAACGGTCGCACACCTTAGGCCAAGGATCGAGCGGATGCAAGGCTCAGAGCAGATCGCCGCCATTGGCGTAAACCAGAGCAAAGGTCCAGATCACGAAGGCCAGTGGCAGGTGGATCAGGGCATAGAAAAAGGCATCCATCTTGGTCATGCTGCCTTCGTCAAACAGCAACAGCATGTGCAGGACTAAGACCAGAGGCAAGGTGGCCATCAAGGGCCAGGTAAACAGCGCGGAGCCGGGCAGCAGTGCGCGGCTGAGGATGGCGATAACCACCATAGCCAGGGTCACCACCGGAGCGGCGCCTATTCGATAATGACTCGGGTACCACTGAAACATCCCGCACTCCTTGGCTGACGTTACGTTTTGTGACTGAGCATTGCTTCACGTTAGTGGATTGTGAGTCGATAGGCAAAGGCTTGATCATCCCTTGATCTCTTTGCCTCTCAATACCCGGCGGTGTTTGATTGAATAATGGCGGAACTGGGAGGGGCCGTGGGCGATGTAGATCGACAGCAGCAAAATGGCGCTGAATAGATAGGGCGCCAGTGCGGGCCAGGGATAACACAGCCCCAGCAGTGCGACTTTACCCAGCGTACAGATCCCTTTGAGTTGGACCAGCCAGAGCGGTGAACGCCAGATCTCCCAGATCGTCAACACCACGCCGCTGAGCATGGCCAGGATCCACCAGTTACGCCATAGCGCGCTGTCCAGGCCATAAAGGAAGCCGCCTGCTGCACCGGCGATCCCCAGCACATGCAGAGCTCTTAGGGTGGTTTTGCCCATGCGCAGTTGATAAAAGCGTTGATCGGAAATAGGTTTGTTCATAATAGGGGGCTCTTAAGGGTGATCGCCCTATTGTGGTCAGTGCCCTATTATTGAGCAAGAGGCAGAGATGGCTGCGAACCAGCGCGTGATCACGCTCACGCTATTGATGCTGTAAAGAAACTATATTCATTTGGGTTGTCTATTTATTTGCGATCTCACTTTTTATTAGGAGCACCATGAACACTCTGCGCACGGTTTCTCTGGCGGCCATGTTGGTCCCGGCTTTGGTTGTGGCTCAGCCGGAAGCACCGATCGATCATAAGAAAATGCTTTCCATCATGTCTGGTACTCAGGACATGAGCGCCCCACAAGCTCAAGGAAACCCGCATGCGGCGATGGGGGGGATGCAGGGCAACCCGCACGGCGGAGAGGTGATGCAGGAAGCGATCCTGACCGGTGAGCTCGATGCAAATCGGATGATCTTTGAGTTGGTTCCCATGGGCCGCTCGTACCTCGATTATCAGGTGGATACCCAGGCCCTAGCGCCACTGCAGGGCTACAGCAAGGCCACAGAGATCACCGTGATCCTAGGCACTTGGTGCGGGACCTGTCATGTCTATACCCCGGCATTCATTAAGATCATGAAAGCCTTGGACAACGCCAATATCCAGGTACGCTACATTGGCGTCGATAAGCAGCGTCAAGCTGGCGATGTGTCCTTGGATGGGATCGAATTTAACACCATCCCGACCTACATCATTGCGCAAGAGGGCAAGGAGATCGGCCGTATCGCCGGTGAGCCTGAGACCAGTCTGGAACGCGATCTGGTTCGGATCTTGACGCAGTAAGCGATGAGAACAGTGAAAAAGGGGGCGCCGAGTATGGCGCCCCCTTTTTTGAGCCCTTATAGCGGCAGTGTGGTGCGTTTGGTCCAGGCCGTGAGGCCATTGTCGAGCCCCCAGACGGCGCTGTGTTTGTCTTGCTGCAATCGATAGAGCGACAGCTCACCCTGCTCTAAGCTGTGGCGCCGAACGGTGCGATAGAAGTTGAGCATGCCGTCGGTGACCTTGGTCGGCTTTTCGAGGTCGCGCTCGACCTCGCGAATGCGAAAGAGCTCGACCTTGCCGTTGGGCAATTTTTTTTCATAACGTTGGAAGCGGCCGTCGAGGCGATATTTGACCGGGGTGGTCAGGCAATCCTCATCGGTCAGGCACAGTGTGGCGGAAAACAAGCCTTTGTCCTTGCTGGTGTGCACCAAGGAGAGGGTCAAGTCGGCGCGAATGGTGAGTCGATCCGTCGCCGGGAAGTAAATATCGGCTTGATAGATCTCCTCCGTCAGAGGGCCCTTGGTTTGCTCAAGCTCCAACACGGATCTCGGCAACTCAATACGGTTGAACTGGTGGCGTTGCGCCATCTCCTTCGCCAGAACGATAAACTCCGCCATGTCTAACTCGAATGTTTGGCCTTGTGGAAAGGCAATATTGAGTAAGTCCTGCCCAGAGCAGGGCGATTGGAACTCTCCCGGGCAAAGGTTTAACACAGGCCCATGTGGAGAAAAGGAGCCGAAGGCGTTAAAGCTGTGGGGGGCTTGCTCCGGCCAAGGGTGTGTCGGTAAATGAGCTTGTAGCCCTTTGATTAACGCCTGAGAGCGGTCTGCTTCAGTATAAAGCGTGATCGGGCCTTGGGCTGCCCCAAATTGCAGTGAGGTCATGATCTGCTCACTCCAGCGGAGATCCCCGCCCCACTTGGGCAGCGGACCCTGGGTATGCCAGGCGATGATCCCACAGAGCAACAGGAGAACAAGCAGTCCGCGCGAAGAAGATTTGAACCGACTTAGCTGATTGTACGCTGTACGGAGCTTGGGCTCGGTACGGCTAGTGGGTCGAGGGTTCGATGGTGGCGGTTGCTGTGCCGTGGTGGCTTGTTGAGCCGGAGGGGCATTTTGTTTATTTTCGGGCGCCAGTATGGGCTGGATACTGAGCTGGTAACCCTGCTTAGGTAACGTCCTGAGTAGCAGGTGGGGATAGGGCTCCAACTTTTTCCGCAGGGTACAGATGCATTGCACCAAGGAGGAGGGGGCGACAATGCGCTCGGGCCAACCGGCTTCGAGCAGGAAGCCTTTGCTGCAGACCGTATCCTGATGCTGATAGAGCGCGAGCAAGACTGCAGATTCGGCTTCTGTGAGCGTGGTGCATTGTTGAGAGCGCAGATCCAGTAAGTGGTGATTTTGACAGTCGAGTGTGAGCTGGTCGGTTATTGTGATGATCATGCCGGTCTTAACGTGTTCACTTATTTATAGTCGATATAATTACCAAAAGTTTCATGTTGAGTTTATGGAACCTAAAGGGGGCGGTTAAGAATTGTCTGTGAGGCCATAGCTTTATTGCTGATGAGTGAAGAATTTTTATTGTGAGCAGGGTTAATTGTGACCTCCATCTTTGGTTTTTGATGGGCTGGACTATCCATCCGGTCGAGCCTTAGTTTGTGCGAACGCTTGGCATGAATGGTTTGGTGCTAATTTGTTGGGCCATCTGCGTTGCTGAGTTTAATTCATCAACTTTTATCTTTTTACCTTATGAAAACGCCTTTTTGTTGAAGGTGTAGTGCGAACAATCTATGAGAGAGAAATCGTTGTGAACAATATTTGTAGGGCGAACCTCTACCGAGGAGCATTCATGAAGTGGGGTCGTAACAGGTGGTTTTTGGCGTTTTGTGCCCTGCCCTTATTGGTTCGGGCAGAGTGGCCGGATACCGCCATCGAGGTTCACTCGGTTGCGACCTGGCAGCAGGCTCTGGCTCAGGCTGAAGGCCAGCCAGTTTTACTCGATCTGTATGCTGACTGGTGTGCCAGTTGTCAGAATATCAAGCAGCGGGTGCTGCCCGCCCCTGAGGTACAGCAGGCATTGACGCCTTTTACCTTTATTTATGCTGATCTGACAGCGATGAGTGAGGATGATCAGGCTTTGTTTGACCATTTCGGGCTGTTGGGGTTGCCTGCATTAATGCTGTTTGATCGGGCGGGTGAGGAGATTGCGCCACTAAGGATGAATCGAGAAGTGGATGTCGAACTCTTGTTGAAGCAGTTAAAGTTGGCCAAGCAGCATCAGGGATAGAACAATAAGCGACAAATTGCCCCAAATTGCTGAGATGGCATGTGCTGAATTTGCATTTGGGGATTTCGGGACAATAAGGTTTTTCTTTGTTAATCCTCCTTTGTGTGCGGCGGTGGTGGTTCAGTGCGGCATTTATATCCTTTTATATTAAATGGCTAGCGCTCGTGATGATGATCACCACAAAGCGCACGAAATTTAAGGATATTCATCAAGACATTCGGCATATGTACTGAGGAGGTTTGGATGGCCTCTTCAAAAAAGCTGAATGAAATTACCTGGCATTAAAAGGGATAGATGATGAAAAAAATAGTCGGTTCCGCGCTTTCGGCGCTGGTAGCGGCAGCCATGTTGGTGCCTTCGGGCGCGATGGCCAACACGGATGCTAAAAACATCTCTGACACACCGCCTCGCGACCTGTTGGAGAATGTGGTTTACGAAAAGGATTATTGGGAGTTCTTATTGGAGAACCACCCAATCTTTCAGTATGAAAAAGAGGGACGTGTAGTCGGTAAAATTCACCTGAGCGATCGTCAGGAAGAGTTCATCGATTTCCGCGATGCGGACAAATACGCAGAGCGTCATCCTGAACTCGAGCGTGCAGCGGTGACTTACCGTTTGGGTAAGGAAACCTTCCTGGATTTCCCGAACAAGTATGTTGGTCCAAAAACCTGTGGTGAGTGTCACCCTGCGCAGTATGAGAAGTGGACTCGCTCTCGTCACGCCAACACCGTGCGTTTCCCGGATGAGATGATTGAGATCGAGAAGTTTGGTCTGAAGGATCTGAACTCGCCGATGTTCCCAGAAGTGGGCCCTGCCTCCATTCTGCCTGAGGGTGTGGATGCGAAGTCGGTCTACGCCATCATCGGTACTCCACGGACCAAGTACGGTTTCCTGGATTCTTATCTGGTGCGTGGTACCTACCACGTTCGTGACGGTCTGCTGTCTGAAGGTACAGGTACCATCGTAGCGGGCACCAACCAGTTCTCTCGTGGCTGGGCGGAAAGCATCACCCCAGAGGTGGCTAAGAAGATCGCCGAGTACGTGGACGGCTTCCCGACCACCATCGATGACTTTAATGCCATTGGTGGGCGCGGCTCAAACGTTTGGGGTGTGACCTCTTACGGTTCAAATAACGAAGAAAAACTCATGTTCCAGCCGGCTTCCTCTTATTGCGAAGTGTGCCACACCATGAAGTTTAACTTTGCCTCCTCCGAAGAGTTCTTTGATGCGCTGGGCGATGCTAAGAAACTGCAGGAAGCTACCATTGCTCGCGGGATCTCCTGTGAAGAGTGCCACGGCGCTGGCGGCCACATGGTCGACGGCAATGGCGGCGGCATGCCTTCCAACTGTGAGCGTTGTCACCAGCGTTTCGTTTGGAACGAAGCGGCTCAGGAAGCGGATGAGCGTAACCCGTTCAACTCTTACTTCAAGTCGGCATGTCCTTCTTGCGGCACGGAAGGTTCGCAAATGTACTTCTCTGCTCACTACGAGAAGGGCATGCGTTGCTCGACCTGTCACGATCCGCACGAAGTGACCAAGAACGATTGGACCTCCGACGTGACTTACACCAACCAGAAGAAAGCGTGTAAGGATTGTCACGAAGTTCAGGGCGAATTCTTTGCTAACTCTGGTAAAGGCCACCAGGCCGGCGGTTGTCGCGGTTGTCACATGCCAAACATGGGCTCTTGTGAGAACTTCGCTGAGATCCAGTTCCCTGACCAAGGCGGTTTCGACAACGTTCGTGCCTCGCACATCTGGAACATTAAGGTCGATAAAGACGCGAAGACCCTGAACCCACCTGAAGGTGCGCCACGTACCCCAGGTAAAGGTTGGACCATCGCTCGCGATGACGAGAACCGCGGTTATCTGGATCTGATGTGGTCTTGTGGTCGTACTGCGTTTGCGGATGCGTCGCTCCTCGACGGCAACGGCTGTCACTCTCCAGTGCAGTCCAAGCTGCCTAAGTCTCTGCACTTCAAGAACCAAGAAGAGGTGTACGGCAAGGTTGTGAAATGGCAGTCCCCTGTCAAGGAAGGCTACCAGCACGTGCGTGACACGGTTAAGAAGATCGACCGTGCCATTGGCAAGTCCAAGCTGAGCAACTCCGAGAAAGCTCAGGTTCTGGGTCTGGCGCGTAAAGCCCGCGAGATCGCAGATAAGGTTGAGAAGGACGGTGCATGGGGTGCTCACGGCGCTCGTTACACTCAAGGCCTGATCAACGAAGCGGTGATCTACGCCGATGAAGCTGCAGCCCTGATGAAGCTGTAATCCATCAAAAGTCATTGGGCGCCCTCCCTGCGGGGCGCCCTTTTTTAAACGAGGGAAAGTAATGAAAAGATCTCTGGTTTTGATGCTGAGCGCTGCGCTCTTCGTGCCTACCGGCGTTGTCGCCAAGGCGCAAGAGAAGATGAGTGTCGAGGAGTATCGGGCCCTGCTGGAGGCCGAGTACGCCACCAAGCCACAGAAGATCAGCCTGCGTGAGGCCCATGCGATATGGGAGTCTGGCAAGGCGCTGTTCTTTGATGTGAATACCCCGGAGTTGTGGGATGACGGCCACGTGCCTGGCGCCACCTTCATTAATACCGCTGACTGGGAGTCCAAGTTACCCGAAGAGAAAGATCAGCTGATGGTGTTCTATTGTGCCAACCGGATGTGTCTGGCCAGTGATTACGCAGCCGAAGCGGCCTGGGAGTTGGGCTACACCAACATTAAGTTGATGCCGGATGGGATCTACAACTGGCGTCGGGATGGTTATCCATTCGAAGTGCCGAAGCAAAAGATGGCTCAGCGCTGATCGTTTGTTTGTAACCGTTTGCACCCAACCGGGTGCGCCATGTGAGTTTGAGTAAGTTAGGAATATCTATGAAATCGTTGTTTAAAGTATCTGCTGTTTGTGTGGCCATGGCGCTTTCTCCTGCGTGCTTGGCGGATTTCGATGGCGATAAAGCCGCGTACACCCTAGGTGCGTCTTTGGGGCAGCACTTAGCCGGTCAGGTACAAGAACATCAGGCGCTGGGATTGGAGTTGAACCAACAGCAAGTGATCGACGGTTTCCTTGCGGCCTTTAAAGGCAATAACGCAATGAACGATGAGCAAATGGAGCAGGCTCTGGTGGCGATGGCAGATGAACTCAATCGCCTGGCCGTAGTGCGCATCGAGCAAAACTCGAAAGAGGCTTTGGAGGCCGGCTTGGCTTACTTGGCTAGTAATAAGAACAAAGCGGGCGTAACGGAAACCGAGTCCGGCGTGCAGTACGAGGTGATGACCAAAGGTAAAGGCGAAAAGCCGACCGCCGAGGATATGGTTAAGGTGCATTACCAAGTCAGCAGTGTCGACGGTGAAGTGATAGGCAGTACCTTAGACCGTGATCCGAACATGTTTACTGTTGGCCGCGCGATCCCAGGTTGGGCCGAAGCGCTGCAGTTAATGCCTGAGGGCTCAAAATACAAGATCAGCATCCCATCTGAGTTGGCTTACGGTGATCGTAATATGGGCGCCTTCCCACCCA
Source organism: Ferrimonas pelagia (assembly GCF_039543565.1). Taxonomy (NCBI): domain Bacteria; kingdom Pseudomonadati; phylum Pseudomonadota; class Gammaproteobacteria; order Alteromonadales; family Ferrimonadaceae; genus Ferrimonas; species Ferrimonas pelagia. The sequence continues at coordinate 85,557 of NZ_BAABJZ010000102.1, forward strand.
ACTCGACTCTGGTGTTTGAGGTAGAGCTGCTGGAGATCCTGGATCCTGAGGCCATCATTGAAGCGGCGAAAGCGGCCGGTCAAGGACCGAAACAGCGTCACCATTCCGAAGGCGGCATGAGTGGCATGGGCGGCATGGGCGGCATGGGCGGCATGGGCGGCATGGGCGGCATGGGTGGCTCGAAAAAAGGTGCCAGCCTGTGGGACCAGATCCAGCAATAAGCTAAGACCCACATAAGCCAAAGGGATCTGGGCGGATGATGGCACGACAGGGACAGCGATGGTTCTTGGCAATGGCCGGTTTGAGCTGGCTGTTGCTGGCTGCCATGCCGGTGATCAATGCCCACGCTGACAAGTTGGGCGTACTGTCGCAGCTGTGTCCCTTACATGCTTATAGCGATCCGCGTCCGGCCTCCGAGCGGCCATCCTTTCTGCCCGATGAGCCGCCGCCGACGCAAGCCAGTGCGGCGGCCGCAGAGCCGGTCACGGCCAAGTGCCCCTTGGCCTCCCAATCTGTTGTGGCGGCGGGTTCGACGTTGCAGACGAGCCTGCAGCGCCCGCCGCTTCGTGGCCGGGCCCATGTTCGCGCAGGCTTTGCGACGCACCTGCCCGGGCGCTTTGCTCGAGCTCCCCCTCTCTCTGCTCTAACCCCATACGTTTAATCATTTTTCTATGTGGTTCCTGGTCCGCTCTATGGTCCGGGAGGAGAGAGTTATGTCTAAAAAAATTAATGAAACAGGCCGTCTTGTCGGTTTAACCCCGCTGGCGCTTGCCGTACTGACGGCTTTGGCGCCGACGGCCTGGGCGCAGTCCGCGCCGGCAGACGGCGACAATGAGCGCCCGATAGAGGTGATGGTGATCACCACCGAGCACATGGAGCTGCCGGGGATGATCGTGACCGATCCCAAGCAGCCGAGGCAGCCCTTGCCCGCCTATGATGGTGCGGATTTCCTCAAAACCATTCCGGGCTTTAACGTCAACCGCAAAGGCGGTGCCGGTGGCGATCCCAGCTTTCGTGGCATGGCCGGTTCGCGCTTGGGGATCAGCGCTGGCGGTATGATGCTGCACACCGCGTGTGGTGGCCGGATGGATCCGCCGACGGCCTACCTGTACCCGGAAGCGTACGATCGGGTCACGGTGATCAAGGGGCCGCAATCGGTGCGTTACGGTGGCGGCAATTCGGCCGGCATGATCCTGTTCGACAAAGATCATCATCAGCTCAGCGAGTCGGGCGCCAGCGGGCGGATCAGCCTGACCGGTGCCAGCTTCGATCGCCACGATGAGATCGTCGAGGTGAAGGTGGGGGCGGAGCAGCATTATCTTGATGTCACCGCCAGCAATGCCAATGGTGGGCACTATCAGGATGGTGACGGCAATAAAGTGCAATCCAGCTATCGACGCAACAACTTCCGTGGCGCGCTGGGCTGGACACCGGATCAAGACACCGTGGTTGAGCTTAGCTACGGCCTGTCTGACGGCGAGGCCGAGTACGCCGATCGCGCCAATAAAGCGCGCAAGATCGCCAATGAAAACGTCAGCCTGCTGATGAAGCGGCGTTATCGTCATGATTGGATCCGCAATGTGGAGGCACAGGCGTTCTACAGCGAAGTGGATCACATCATGGATCAGTTTGATCAGGGCGTGAACAGTGGTACCAATCCGGTGGTAGACAACTATGGTGGCCGCTTGCTGGTGGAGCTGACCACTCAGCGTCACTGGGGCGCCGCGGTCGGCACCGATTACAACGCCAGCCGTCATCGCAGTCGTACTATCGATCCGTCCCAGGACAACGGCTTGGATGATCTGCTGAGCAAGCCGCTCAGCAGTAACTCCGAGTTCACTGATCTGGGACTGTTTGCCGAGGTCGATCTCTATCTGCCACAGGGGATCCTCTATACCGGCGTGCGCTGGGATCATTGGCAGGCGGATCTGCACGTGGCCCAAGGGGGCTCACGCAGTGAGGAGTTGTTCAGTGGCTTTGGCCGCTATGAGCTCAATACCGGCGGCGATCAGTATTATGCCGGCATTGGCTATGTCGAGCGGGCACCGGATCATTGGGAGATCTGGAAGGCCGACGCCACTCAGAGCGGGGCCAAAGCGTTTGATCTGGCGCCGGAGCGCACGACTCAGTTGGATCTGGGCTGGATCCATCAGCGCGAGCGCTACAGTCTCTCCGCATCGCTGTTTTACAGTGATGTGCGCGACTACATCCTGGTGGAATCCAAGGTGCCGGTGGCTGATAGCATGCTGACCGTGTCGCGCAACGTCGATGCCACCCTGTACGGTGGCGAGATCAGCGCGGTGTTGCTGTTGAGCGATTACTGGAGTTTGACCAATACCTTGGCGTATACCCATGGCGACAACGACAGCGATAACCTGGCACTGGGACAGATCTCACCGCTGGAGGCCAACTTTAGCCTCAATTACGACAGCGAGCAGTGGGCTTTTGGCGCCTTATGGCGCGTCGTTGCAGCGCAAGATAGGGTCGCACTCAATCAGGGTAACATCGCCGGGCAGGACTTTTCCGAAAGCGCGGGGTTCGGCGTGCTGTCGCTCTACGGTGGCTGGATGCCGAACGAGACGGTGATGCTGACGCTGGGGGTGGACAACCTGTTGGACAAGGCTTACAGCGAGCACGTGAGCAAATCTGGTGCCGGTAATGATATCCCCGGCTCTGAGCCGCTGTTTAAGGTGACGGAGCCGGGTCGTACGGCTTGGGTGAAATTGAACTACCGCTTCTAACGATTTAGTTGCGCTCACTAAGCCCCGGCATGGATAGTGCCGGGGCTTTTTTGTCTCTTGTTGTTCTGGTTGAATGGTTCGCTTTCTTTATGGCGAAGGCAGGGACATGGAGAGGGCTTCGCCAGCGGCGACATTGTGAAAATTGTTCCTTTTTATCCCGAGATTGTTTGTCCTTGAGCCGGTTATGTCTTGGGCAGTATTCTGAGTGCGTTAATTACAGATGCCACAATCGTCGCGCCGAGTGTTTTGGTCTGGGCAATTAAGAATCTTGGTCACGGATTAATCCTCTACATTTATATAAAAATTTTATTAACGGCACATTTGCCGTGATGGCAATCACCTTTTTTTATCTTCTGTTCGATGATATTCACCTTAGCGTTCGCTTCTGTAATTTGTTTCACAATTAGCGGAGGAGGGCGTGATACGGTTATCGTAAAAGGGATGAATGATGAGATTGATGAAATTGACAGTATCCGCCATTGTGTCGGCAGCCTTGCTGTTGCCGGCCAGTGTCTTGGCGAATACGCAGGCTAAAAATATTACCGCAGAGGCCCCCCGTGATCTGGCGGAGAATGTGGTGTATGAAAAGGACTACTGGGAGTTCTTGTTGGAGAACCACCCTATTTTTCAATACGAAAAAGAGGGACGTTTGGTCGGTAAGATCCATCTGAGTGATCGTCAGGAGGAGTTCATTGACTTTGGGAATGGTGATCAATACGCAGAGAACCAAACCGAACTTGAGCGGGTGGCGGTGACCTACCGTCTCGGTAAGGAAACCTTCCTGGATTTCCCCAATAAGTACGTTGGCCCGAAAACCTGTGGTGAATGTCACCCAGCCCAGTATGAGAAGTGGACCCGTTCGCGCCATGCCAATGTGCTGCGCTTTCCGGATGAGATGATCGAGATCGAAAAGTTCGGTCTAAAGGATCTGAACTCGCCGTTATTCCCAGAAACCAGTCAAGCTTCGATCCTGCCTCAGGGCGTGGATGCCAAGTCGGTCTACGCCATCATCGGTACTCCGCGGACCAAGTACGGCTTCCTCGATTCCTATCTGGTGCGCGGTACCTACCATGTTCGTGACGGTCTGCTGTCGGAAGGCACAGGCACCATCGTGGCGGGCACCAACCAGTTCTCGCGCGCTTGGGCTGAGGACATCACCCCTGAGGTGGCGAAGCAGATCGCGGAATACGTCGAGGGTTTCCCCACCAGTATCGATGACTTCAACGCGGTTGGCGGACGAGGCTCGGATGTTTGGGGGATGACCTCCTATGGCTCGAGCAACGAAGGCAAGTTTATGTTCCAGCCCGCTTCCTCATATTGCGAAGTGTGCCACACCATGAAGTTTAACTTCGCCTCCTCCGAAGAGTTCTTCGACGCGCTGGGCGATGCTAAGAAGCTGCAAGACGCCACCATCTCCCGCGGGATCTCCTGTGAAGAGTGTCACGGCGCTGGCGGCCACATGGTCGATGGCAACGGCGGCGGCATGCCGTCCAACTGTGAGCGCTGTCACCAACGTTTCGTCTGGAACGAAGTGGCGGCAGATGCGGATGAGCGTAACCCGTTCAACTCCTACTTTAAGTCCGCTTGCCCCTCTTGCGGTACTGAAGGGTCGCAAATGTACTTCTCTGCGCACTATGAGAAGGGCATGCGCTGCGCTACCTGTCACGATCCGCACGAGGTGACCCGTAATGATTGGACCTCAAGCGTCACTTACACCCGTCAGAAGAAGGAGTGTAAGGACTGCCACGAGGTGCAAGGGGAGATCTTTGCTAACTCCGGTAAGGGCCACCAGGCGGGCGGCTGTCGCGGTTGTCACATGCCGAATATGGGCTCTTGTGAAAACTTCGCTGAGATCCAATTTACCGATCAGGCCGGTTTCGATAACGTCCGTGCGGCGCATATCTGGAACATTAAGGTCGATAAAGACGCCAAGACCCTGAATCCGCCGGAAGGTAAGCCACGTGAGCCAAGTAAAGGTTGGACCATCGCGCGTGATGATGAAAACCGGGGCTATCTGGATCTGATGTGGACCTGTGGTCGTACCGCGTTTGCTGACGCTTCCTTGCTGGATGGCAATGGCTGTCACTCGCCTATCCAGTCGAAGTTGCCCAAGTCGCTGCACTTTAAAGACCAAGAGCAGGTGTACGGCAAGGTGGTGAAGTGGCAGACGCCTGTGAAAGAGGGCTACCAGCACGTCCGTGACACGGTCAAGAAGATCGACCGGGGCATCGGCAAGTCCAAGCTGAGCAACTCAGAGAAGGCTCAGGTGCTGAGTCTGGCGCGTAAAGCGCGTGAGTTGGCGGATAAGGTTGAGAAGGATGGGGCTTGGGGGGCGCACGGCGCTCGCTACACTCAAGGCCTGATCAACGAAGCGGTGATCTACGCCGATGAAGCCGCCGCGCTGATGAAGTTGTAATGCCAATGGCCGGCGCCTTAGCTGCGCCGGCTGTTCCAAGTCGCGAAGGGCTGAACCATTATCCCACTTGGTTCAGCCCTTCTTTTTCAGCTATCAGCTATCAGCTATCAGCTATCAGGGATTAGCAAATAGTTATCAGCTATCAGCTTCCACCTTCCACCTTCCACCTTCCACCTTCCACCTTCCACCTTCCACCTTCCACCTTCCGCCTTCCAGCTTTCAGTTTCCAGCTATTAGCCTTCAGCCTTCAGCTTCCTGCTAACTAGCCCCTTCGCTCTTCCATCGGCCGACTTTGACGCCGGATACTGGGCACGGCTCAACACGGGCCGCTTTCTGTCGCTGCATGGTTTGCGCCGCGGTCACGGTCATCGCTGGCGAGCTGGAGTGGCCGCCTGGGCCATGCCAAGGCGCGCAAGTGCAGGGCGCCGACTCGTTCTGACGATAGGGACGAGGCTGTGATGGCAGCCATACGCAGGGGATGCGCAGGGGATGCGCCTGGTGCTGTGCGTGGCAGGGGAAAATAAAAAGCCGCCCGAGGGCGGCTTAAAGGTGAGGGTCGCGGATCAGGCGGTGGCGGGCTTGAGCTGCGCTGAACGGCGGCGAGCCCGGGCGAAGCTGTGGCCGCTGGCGGCGAGGGTGGCACCGCCCATCATCAGTAGAGAGCCGATCCAGATCCAGCGCACAAACGGCTTGTAGCTGATACGAACGGCGTACATCTCATCGTCGATGGGATCCCCTAACGCCACATACAGATCGCGGCTAAAGCCCCAGTCGATCCCCGGCTCGGTCATGGTCATGCCGCGCACGTTATAGGTCTGGCGCTCGGGATAGAGTACGGCCACCAGTCGATCTTTGTCGTCGGTAACGCGGATCTGAGCCTGCTCGGCGACATAGTTGCTGCCTTGCACCTCACGGGTTTTCTCATAGACAAAGGTGTAGCCGGCCAACTCCGAGCCATAGCCTGGACCCATCTGCACTGAACGCTCGGTTTCAAAGTGGGACACCATGGTGGCGCCAAACACGCTGGCGGCCACCCCGAAGTGGGCGATCAACATGCCGACATAGCTGCGATTGATGCGGTTGAGGTTCCACCCTTTTTCGTCGCGCAGCTGGGTCCACAGATGCCAACCGTGGGTCAGCACCAGCCAACAGGCGGTGGCGATCCCGGCCATCACCCACAGGTTGAAGCCGCCGATGGGTTTGGTGGCGACAAAGCCCCCCAGCAGCAGCGACACCAGCCCAGGCAACAGCAAAGGCTTGAGGGTGGCCGCATCAGTACGGCGCCAGCGCAGAAACAGGGTGACGCCCATCAGCACAAACAGCAGCAACGCGATGGGGTTAAACACGGTATTGAAGTAAGGGGGGCCGACCGAGACTTGGCCGCCGCCCAAGGCATCAAGCAGCACCGGGTATAGGGTGCCGAGCAGCACAGAGGCGGTGGCGATCATCAGCAGCACATTGCCCATCAGCAGCGCGCTTTCGCGCGATAGCAGCTCAAACCGGGCCGGACTCATGAGATCGCTGGCGCGCAGGGCAAACAGCAGCAGCGAGCTGCCGATGGTGATCCCCAGTAGCACCAGAATGAACATGCCACGGGAGGGATCGGCCGCAAAGGCGTGGACCGAGGTGATGATCCCCGAGCGGACGATAAAGGTCCCCAGCAGGGTCAGAGAGAAGGCGCAGATCGCCAGCAGGATGGTCCAGTTGCGGAAGGTGGCGCGCTTCTCGGTAACGATCAGCGAGTGCAGCAGTGCGGTACCGACGATCCAGGGCATAAAGGACGCGTTTTCCACCGGATCCCAGAACCACCAGCCACCCCAGCCCAGCTCGTAATACGCCCACCAAGAGCCCAGTGCATTGCCGGCGGTGAGGAAGATCCAAGCGGCCAGAGTCCAAGGACGGCTCCAGCGCGCCCAGGCAGCGTCGAGGCGACCACTGAGCAGCGCGGCGATGGCAAAGGCAAAGGTGACCGAGAAACCAACGTAGCCCAGATAGAGGGTGGGCGGGTGGAACACCAGGCCGATGTCCTGCAGCATGGGGTTGAGATCTTGGCCGTCCAGCGGAAACTCCGGCAGCAGGCGGTCGAACGGATTGGAGGTCATCAACGCGAACAGGGCAAAGCCGGCGGTGATGATCCCGATCACCGACAGTACGCGGGCGACGTAGATCGCCTCCAGGCGGCGACTGAAGCAGGCGATCGCCAGGGCCCAGATCGCCAGGGAGAAGACCCAAAACAGCAGTGAGCCCTCGTGGCCGCCCCAGAGTGCGGCGATCTTAAAGATCACCGGCAGTTGGGTATTGGAGTGGCCGGCGACGTAGGCCACCGAGAAGTCATCGAAATAGAAGCAGTAGCCCAAGCTCACGGTGGCCACGGCAAAGCCGGTAAACATGGCATAGGTGAGTGGCTTGGCGTAGCTGATCAGGTAGTGATCTTGACGGACCGCGCCGATCATTGGCACGATCGCCAGCGCGACCGAAAATAAGAATCCTAATATTAGAAAGAAATGGCCTATCTCAGGGATCATTGTCCTCTTCCTTAACGCAGTGAATAGGGGCGAAACTCGGTCTGCCATATAACCCTATTGCGACGCGGGATCATATTAGCAAGCGCCCGTTTTTTATTTCCAATGGCAGAATTGCCAAATTAGTAATTGGGATCAACTGAAGCTATTTTTCAAGGCTTTAATATAAGAGTTCGAATGTGGTTTTTTATGCTTGGTAAAAATATAAAACGCTGCTGCAGTCACGTTTTTATTTGAGTCAATTGCTTAGCGTATGGCCGCTAAACCGTCTTACGCTGACAGGAAAATCGTCATGAATTTGATCTGGTCTATCACTCTTTGCGCTGCACTCGCCCTTCTTAGCCTGCTGTGGCTTCACCACGTGCGCTATCACCGACAACAGCATCGGGATGAAAGCCAATTGCGCCAGTCCACCAACTTGGCGCTGTTCCAGTTGCGTCTCGATGAGTTGGAGTTAGCCCAGCGGCACGGCGAGATGGATGCGTCTGAGATGCAACGTCAGCGCCAGGAGCTGGAGGTGGCCTTGCTGCAGGACGTTTCGGGTCAGACCCAAACTCTGCGCTTTGGTGCGGCCGCGAAGGGGTGGCCATTTTTGCTCAGCGCCACCATCCTGGTGGGGGCGATGTCACTCTACAGTCAGTATGGCGAGCCCGTACAATGGCAGTTTGCTCAGGTAGTGGACTCGCAAAATATGGAGGCGCAACGGGAGATCCAGCAGTTGGTGGAGGTGTTGCGACGCGAGCCGGAGAACGTGATGGCGTGGTATTCGCTCGGTCAAGCGACCCTCAACAACGGCCAGTATGCTCACGCTATCACCAGTCTCGATAAACTGATGGAGATCGTTGGGCCGCATCCTGAGCTGCTCGGCCACCGTGCTACCGCCATGTATTACCTGTCGGATCAGCAAATGACAGCGGACGTGATGAGCGTGGCGCAACGTGCGCTGAGTCTGGACAATGCTGATCCCACCACGCGTCTGTTCTTGGCCACCCAGAACTATCTGGCGGGCAACTATCAAACCGCTGTTGAACATTGGCAGGTGTTGCTGGACACGCCTCGCAAAGGGGTGGATCTGGAAGCGATCCGCAACGCCAAGCATCGCGCCTTAGCAAGAATGTAAGTAACTGCCTTGTAATGAAATTAAGGTGCATGGGTTATTTACACCCATGGCACCAGCGAAAAACTGTGAGCTGAAATCTGACAGATTCATCGATAAGCGATAGGATCGGCCCCTTTTGCACTTAAAACTGAGCAGGTTTTCGCCTGTTCGGGACAAAAGAAAAGGGGTCTGAATGCTCAGCAATTGGGACTTATTCACCGATTTCGGGATCGCTGGCGGCTTACTGCTGACCGGGAAATGGCTGCGTGCCAATGTCGTGCTACTACAGCGACTGTATCTGCCGGCGGCTTTAATCGCCGGCCTGTTGGCGCTCGCGTTGGGGCCCTCGGGCGTCGATCTACTGCCCTGGAGTGCCGGCTTTGCCAGCAATGCCTCGGTGTTAACCGTGGCCCTGTTCGGCACCTTGGGTCTGTCCACCGACTTTCCTTCTATGCAGGTATTGATGCGTCGTGCCGGCACCCTGTGGGCGTTTAATCAGATCGCCACCGTCAGTCAGTGGGCCTTTGTCGCCATGGTCGGACTGGGACTGATGATGTTTGTCTGGCCGGATCTGCCGCCTGCCTTTGGTCTGGTGCTCTCGGCTGGCTTCATGGGCGGACACGGTACCGGCGTGGTGGTGGGTGAAGCGCTGCAGGGGCAGGGCTGGGCCGATGCCTTGACGCTGGCGCTGACCACCGCCACGGTGGGGATCTTCGCTTCCATCTTGATCGGCATGATGTTGCTGCACTTTGGGTTGAAGCGTGGCTGGATCAAAGGTTTCAGCAGCTTTGACAAGATGAGCCCGATCCAGCGTCGCGGTCTGGTGCCGCTGGAGGAGCAGGACAGCGTCGGGCGCAGCAGTGTGTCCTCCATCTCGGTGGATACCCTGGCTTTGCATGGCTCACTGATCTTGCTGGTTACGGTGATCGGCCAGCACTCCGCCGTCTATCTGTCCAGCTTTCACGAGATGGTGCAGGTGCCGGCGTTTGTGACGGCCTTTGTGCTTGGGTTGGCGGTGCGTGCACTGCTTAAGCGCAGCGGCGGCAATGAATATTTTGACGATCGGCTGTTTCAACACGGCACCAGTGCCTCAACCGATTTTCTGATCGTGTTCGGTATTGGCGCCATTCAGATCACCATCTTGCTGAACTATGCCCTGCCGTTGATCGTGATGGTGCTGATCGGCGTGTTGTTCAACCTGTTTCTGGTACTGGTGGTGGCACCGCGGATCTTCGGTGACAACTGGTTTGAGAAAGCGGTGTTTTCTTGGGGCTGGCTGACCGGCACCGTAGGCATGGGGATCGCCCTGTTGCGGATCATCGATCCTAAGATGCGGGCTAAGGTATTGGACGATTACGCCATTGCCTACGTGCCCGGCTCAATCACCGACATGGTGATCATCTCGCTGGTGCCCATCTTGATGATGCAAGGCATGGCGCATCTGGCCATCGGCGGCATGTGGTTGTATGTGCTGGCCGTGACCCTGGTGTGGTTTGCCCTGTGGGGGCGCCATCGTCTGGCGCATCGGGCGTTTGGTTAAGCCTTAGGTATTCAGTGATAAACGCGGCTTCGGCCGCGTTTTTTTATGCTGGTCAGCGGCGCGCAGATCCCGTACCGTTACCTGGCGATATTTTCACCAGGGAGTGGGCGATGAAACGGGTGGTATTTAACCAGAAGGGCGGCGTTGGCAAATCCAGTATCAGCGTCAATCTGGCGGCGATCAGTGCGCAACAGGGGTATAAAACCCTGCTGGTCGATCTCGATGTGCAGGGTAACAGCAGTCACTATCTCGGCTTCGAGGAGGGGCAGGATCAACCCACGGTGGCGGATCTGTTTAAGCAAAGCGTCGGCTGGCTCAATCGGGGGGCCTCGCCGCAGGAGTTTGTCTATGAAACCGAGGTCGAGGGGCTTTGCTTGCTGCCGGCCTCAAGTGCGCTGGCCGCGATAGAGCGGGACTTGGAGAGCCGGTATAAGATCTTCAAGCTGCGCGACGCGCTCGATACTTTGTCGCAGGAGTTTGAGCGGATCTACATCGATACCCCGCCCAATTTCAATTTCTACTCGAAATCCGCGCTGATCGCCGCCGATTCGGTGCTGATCCCATTCGACTGCGACAGCTTCTCTGCTCAGGCGATCGAGCGCTTGCTGGACAATGTGTTGGAGCTCAAAAGCGATCACAACCCCAAGCTGCAGTTGGAGGGGATCATCGTGAATCAGTTTAATCCCCAGGCGCGCTTGCCCAGAGCTTTGGTGGATGAACTAAAGCAGCGAGAGCTGCCGGTGTTTGAGGCGATGTTGACCAGCTCGGTGAAGATGCGCGAGTCGCACCAGTTGCAACAGCCGTTGATCCAACTGGCGCCCAAGCACAAATTGACCGAGCAGTTGCTGGCGCTCTATCACGAGCTGGAAAGCGACGCGCTGGTGAGCGCGTAAGCGCTGAGCCACGGGGATGCAGGGCTAGCGGCCCTGCTGCTCGGCAAAGGTTTTAAAGCTCTGCATGCTGGCTAGGGTCTGGCGCTTAAACAGCCAAGGGACGCAGCACATCAATCGCATCCAGCCATGAAAACGAAACTCGGTCTCCATCTGCCAGAGGGTGCCATTGTCCTGCTCAAAGAAGCGATTATCACAGCGGTTGTCGACGCCGTCGGCTTGGTAGCGCGCGCAAAAACGGTCGGGCAGGGCACGCTCGATAACGGTCTCGAGCATCACCACCTCTTTCTTGCCCATGCGATAGAGCAATCGACTGGTTGAGCCCGGTTGTCCTAGGATCCCCTCTAGGGGCTCGAAGCTGAGCAGTTCCGGCTGCCAGCGTGGCAGGTTATCCGGATCATCAAACAGGGCGATCACCCGTTTGCGCGGTAGGGCGATCAGCACCTGACACTGGTATTTCATGGGATCATTCTCGCAGCCTTTATCTGCCTTGAGTATAGGGCCAACCGTGACGGCCGGCGACGATCAATCGCTTGTGCCACGGAGAACCCCGCACGCGTGAAAGTGTGGTTCGATGGCTGGCGGCAACCGCTTTAAGGTTGGGACGACACCACCGCGCTGGCGCCCCGGCCGCGGGGATCCGATACCGCCGACCAGCTCGTACCATTGCGCTGGATCGCCTGGATATCGCCCAGGTCCCAGCTTTGCTGTCTCAGCCGGTAGCCCTGTTGTTGCAACGCCTGCTGCGTGGCTTGCGGTAGCGTCCCATAGGGCTCCAGGCGGATCTCATCTCTGGGCCAGAGTTGATGATGAAAGCGGGGAGCTGCGACGGCCTGTGGCAACGGCATGCCGGCGTCATAGACGTTGGCCAGCACCTGAAAGACCGAAGTGAAGATGGTGGAGCCGCCGGGGGTGCCGATCACCATCTCAACCTTGTCGTCACGCAGCAGCAGGCTGGGGCTCATGGAGGAGAGCATGCGCTTGCCGGGGGCGATGGCGTTGGCGTCCCCGCCGATCACGCCGAAGGCGTTGGGCACGCCGGGCTTGGCGGAAAAGTCGTCCATCTCATTGTTGAGCAGGAAGCCGGCCCCGGCCACGACCACGCCGCTGCCAAAGTTCAGGTTCAAGGTGGTGGTGTTGGAAACCGCATTGCCCCATTGATCCACTACGGAGAAGTGGGTGGTTTGCGGTGACTCCAGGCCCGGCTCGATGCCTTGGGTTGGACTGATCTGGCTGGGATCGATCTCAGCCGCCCGCCGCGCCAGATAGTCTTTAGCCAGCAGTTGTTCGAGAGGGACTTGAGTGAAGTCCGGATCGCCCAGGTATTCGGCTCGATCGGCAAAGACACGCTTTTCGATCTCGGCCACCAAGTGGACGTAAGCGGCAGAATCGATGGGATGATCGGCAAAGTCGGCCTGGCGTCGGTGTTTGAGGCTCAGCAACTGCGCTAAGGCAAAGCCGCCGGAGCTCGGCGGCGGCGCGGAGATCAAGGTCATCTCCTGCCAAGAGTGTTGCAACGGGGTTCGCCATTTGACCCGATAGTCGCTGAGATCGGCCTGGCTGATCAGCCCGCCCTGCGCCTTCATCTGCTCGGCCAACAGCTTGGCTGTGGTGCCTTGGTAGAAGCCCGCTCGGCCCTGCTCGGCGATGCGCTGCAGGGTCTGGGCTAATTCGGTCTGAACGAAGCGCTGATCGGCGTGCATGGGGCTGAAGTAGTCGGCGAAATTGGTGCGGCCGGCGAAGTGTTTGAGTGCTTGTTGTTGGCGCGCTAACAGTTGTGGTTCGGGCTGAAAGCCATCGCGGGCGAGGGCAATGGCGGGCGCGACCAGCTCAGGCCAAGGCCGCGAGCCAAAGCGCTGGTGCGCGGCCCAAAGACCGGCGACGGAGCCGGGCACGCCCACGGCCAGATGGCCGACGGTGCTGGCCTCGGCGACCACGTCGCCATCCTCATCAAGGTAGAGATCGCGATGGGCCTGAGCGGGGGCCACCTCGCGGTAGTCGAGGAAGTAGGGCTGACCGTCAAACCAAAGGGTCATAAAGCCCCCGCCGCCGATGTTGCCGGCCTCGGGGTAGGTCACTGCGAGGACGAAGGCGGTGGTGATCGCCGCATCCACGGCGTTGCCGCCCTGCGCCAACACCTGTACCGCGGCGTCCCTGGCGTGACGCTCCGGTGAGGCGATGGCCCCCTCTGCGCCATAAGCGCCAATACTGAAGCAGAGAATGAAATAAGCAAATAACTGTTTCATAAGGTGAACTCCTTTTCTATTTGGCTATTATCATAAAGGGCAATGGCGTGGCGTCATATGGCTATTTGCCGATATTGGACGGCATAACATCAGGGGCGGGTTGCGGTGGATACAGGCGACGTAAGGAAAAGGGCACAAAGGTTTGGGGGCGGCGTCTTGCTAGGGCTGCTCCTGCCGATGTTGGCACTGCCCAGCGAAGCGCCTGAGCCTAGCGAAGCGCCTGAGCCCGTCGAAATGCGGCTGGGCAATCGTTCTCAGATCTCCGCTGGCGATGGCATCAATGTCGCTGAGCGTGAGCCGAGCGACTCGGCCGTGCGCGCTGAAAGCAGCAAGGTGACGAGCGAGGATGACTTGGCACCGCCACCACCGCCCGAGCCACTATGGCCGACGGCAGGTCAGTTTCGCAACTTGAGCGCTGAGCACATGGCGATGGCACAAACCGCTTGGAGCTATTTTGTCCGGGAATACCAACCGCTCACCGGCCTGGTCAACTCGGTTGCCGGCTATCGCCGGACCACCTTGTGGGATGTGGCCAGCGTGATGGCGGGCACGGTCGCCGCGCACGAACTGGGCCTGATCGATGCGGCGGAGTTTGATCGGCGTATCGAACGTTTGCTGCAGACCTTAGTGACGCTGCCGCTGTATCGTCAGCGTCTGCCTAACCGCAACTACAGCACGGATCGGGCCACGCCGGTGTTGCCCACCCACTCGACGGAGCGCTACCGGGCGCTCAATGGCAATGGCTGGTCGGTGCTGGATGTCGGTCGGACCTTAGGTTGGCTAACCATACTGCAGTTGCGCTATCCGGGTTATACCGATGCGGTGGCGATGGTGCGGGCCCACTGGCAAACCCAGTGGTTGGCCAATGACGGCGAGCTGCAGGGCGCGCGCCACGGACTGCGCAGTGAGCGGCGCTATCAGGAGGGGCGACTGGGATACGAGCAATACGCCGCGGTGGCGATCGCCCTATGGGGAGAGTCGGTGTCGGCGGCCCGTTTCCGTCAGGCTGAGGCGCAGTTTGAGGTGGCGGGGATCGCGCTGCCGTCCGATCCCCGCCCGCGGCCATTTCTGACCAGCGATCCCTACTATTTGGCCCTATTGGAGTTTGGCCCGGCGGCCAAGAGCCTGTATCCGGCGGCCAGCGCGATCTACCAAGCGCATCGTCAGCACTGGCAGCAAACGGGCGAGGTGCGTTGCTATGGGGAAGATGCCGTCAATCTGGCGCCCTGGTTTATCTACAACAACCTGCACTATCTGCAGCAGCCCTGGCACAGCACGGATCATCAGGGCAAGGCGGTCGAGCTGGGTCAGCGGATCAGCAGTAAGTGTGCCCTGGCTTGGGCGGTGCTGGCGGATGACGACTTTGCCCGCGCGCTGTGGCAAGAAGCGCAAGCGCTGCATCGGCCCAAAGGTTGGCTGACTGGGTTGATGGCGGACGGTAGCATCAATACCAGCCGTAACCTGAACACCAATGGGGTGATCCTCACCGCGCTGCTCTACATCCACAACGGCAACCGCAGCTTGTTGGAGCTGGCGCAGTAGCTGGTACCGAGGCCACGGCGTGCGCCGGCTCGGCCCTGCGGCTGGGCTCTGCCCCCTCGATATCACACTCCGCAACGCCTTTACTTTTCTTGAGTGGTGGCGGGCAAAGGGAGGCCGTATGCTCTGAACCTTACTCATTTGTTCACTTCGGAGTGCCCATGTTGCGTTCGCTGTTTACGGCGCTACTGCTGCTTGCCAGTACCGCTAGCTTGGCCGCGCCTGCGCCGCTTACCGTTTACACCTCCCGTCAGGCCCATATGATCGAGCCGATCTTATCCCTGTATTCCGAGCAGACCGGCGTTGCTATCCAGGCCGTCTATGTGCCCCGCATCGGCCTGGAAGCCATGCTGCAAGCGGAGCAAGAGAAAGGCACCGGTCAGGGCGATCTGGTGCTGCTCAATAACGTCTCCCGCCTGACCGCTTTGGTGGATCTGGGGCTAACCCAGCCCATCAACAGCCCAGTGATGTTCGGGATCCCGGCCCAGTACCGCGATCCCGAACATCACTGGTTCGGCCTGACCTTGCGCACCCGGGCGATCTACACCCGCAAAACCGAATTTGGCGGCGTCGGCGCGGTGGCGCTGCGCATGGAAGATCTGGCCAAGCCCGAGTTTCAGGGCAAGGTGTGCATGCGCTCCGGCAGCAGCCCGTTTAATACCGGGATGATCGCCCAGATGATCGCCGCCAACGGCGAAGCCGCCACCCGTCAGTGGCTGATCGATCTCAAAGCCAATCTGGTGCGCCAGCCGCAGGGCACCGATAAGAAGCAGATCATCGCCGTGGCCGAAGGCGTGTGCGATTACGCCGTGGCCAACAGCTACTACTTTGGCTACATGGACAAAGATGACACGGAGCGTGAGCTGGCCAAACGGGTGCACATTAACTTTGCCAACCAGCAGGACCGTGGCGCCCATATGAACCTGTCCGGTGCCGTGGTGCTCAACTCCGCCCCCAACCCCGAAGGGGCGCAGGCCTTTATCGAGTATTTGGCCAGTGATGCGGCCCAGGCACTGTACCCGGCGCTGAACGATGAATATCCCATCCGAGCAGCGCTGGCCGCGTCCGAGTTGGTGGCCTCTTGGGGTCGCTTTAAGCCGGACTCGGTGATGATCGCCGACTGGGCCGGCTTTGAAGCTGACGCCCAGCGACTGGTGGCAGATACCGGGTTTGACGACTGAGTCTGGCTGCGAAAGTGAGAAAAAACGCCGCGACCTAAGTCGCGGCGTTTTGCTGTGGAGCGGGAGGAGGGGCGCACTCAGTCGAGCCGAACGTCCACCGCCAGGATATCGACCCACCGACTTTCGCCCTCCTGATCGCCCTCGGGATCGCGCTGAGTTCTCAGGTAGTCGATCGCCTGATATCCCTCATCGGGCAAGTTGTCATGGTGCAGATCGCTGCTCCAATTCCAGGGGCCATCGATGGCGCCATTCCAAACGCTTTCCGTTTGTGGCTCCGGGTAGTACAGCATGGTGGAGGCTCGGATCGGGGTTTGCTCATCGAGCCAAGACAGCAAGGGGTGATGTTGCTGGTTGAATGTGAGGGTTAGGGTGTTGCCGGTCAGCTCGATGCTGCCCTCAAAGCGACTGCGGGTGATCACCTTCACCGGTTCATCTCCGTCGCGAAACAGAGAAAAGCCGATGTGCCAGACGTGGGCGGCGAGATCCTCATAATCAATAAACGCTTCGGCGTTGTCCGGCCGCTTCACGTGTTGAATGAGCATGTCGAGATCGCCCACCGAGGCCATGCCATCATGATTGATGTCCAGCTCAAGCCCCATCCTGAGCTCAACATAGTGATCGTCGGTGGCTGCGCGGTTGATCTTCAACTGCCGTGGGATCTCCGCCAACTCCAGCTGCACCGTGATGGTTTTGTTATCGCAGCCCTCGGTATCCATGTAGAACTGCTCATCTTTCCAAAATTGAAGCGTCTCGCCCTCCTGGGTGATCTCGAGTGTATTCTCATCGATCAATTCCAAAGCCGAGTAGGTGGTATCGCTGCCATCGATGTGGCGGGCATTAAATCCGTCGCCATAGCTTTGCAGATAGGTGTAGGGATCGGCTTGGAAGCAGCCGGTCTCCGTCCATTGGTAAAGCACCATGGCCTCTTTGCCCAAGGAGATGAACGCCTCCCCTGGGCTGTCAGCCAAGTACCACTGGCCCAGATATTGGCTTTCAAGCGGTGCCGCTTCCTTGTCGATCGGTGGCACACTTGTGTCCTTGCTGTCCGAGCCGCCGCAGGCCGACAGCAGCACGGCTGCCATTGCAGTGAGGATGAAAGTCCTTTTCATGTAAATCCCTAAATATAAATGCCTTTGTTTGGGGGGGGATAGTGTCACTGGTGCAAACGAAGCGCAAGTGGGGCGGCCGTTATGGGGAAGCCCTCGCAGTGAGGGCTTCATGAGGTGCGCTGCTCCTGCGCACGATTGTCCCGCAGGAGCAGCGCCCGGCGCTGTTGGGCGCTTAGCGGTCAGTCACAGTTGTTCTGATAGGCGGCGGATCGCCTCATTCAAGACCACATCTTCCTCGGCTAAGAGATCGGCAAGCGTTGGCTTTATTTCTATGTCCGGTGCGATCCCACTGCCGACAAACTCACGGCCATCGTGAAAGGTCGCGCGCAGCGACACAATGCGCGCTTTGCCACCGCCGGGTAAGTCGTAGATGAGCGGATTGCCGGTACTGCCAAAGGTGTTCTCGCCAATGGTGGTCATGTGCTGAAGCTGACTGGCGTGGATCAAAAAGTTCTCGGAGGAGGAGGCGGTTCCTGGGCCGATCAGCACATAGGTCGGGACAATGTGATTATTCGATCTCGCTGTTAAGGTGCTGGGTTTACCTTGGTGCCAAGCGTTATCTTGTCCATATTCCGCGTACTGACCGCCATACACGCCCCAAGACTTATAGGCGGCGGAGTGGATCCGGCTCTTCCAGCCTCGGCCCGTCGTATTGCGGTCGGCCAGATAACGGATGATCTCATCGGCATGTCGAGAGTTGCCCCCGCCATTAAATCGCAGATCGATGAGCAGTCCCTGGGTGGTTTTCAGCTCAGCAAAGATCGCCAGGAAATCGTCGACGATCGCCTTGTCACGGAAGGTGCTGAGCGACAGGTAGCCGATGTCATTGTCGAGCATGCGAAAGTCCAAGCGATCCTTGCTGCGCTTGGGTTGTTGCAACACGGAGGCCGTTCCCCAGGCCAGTTTGTGACGGCGCGTGACGCTGACGGATCCTGTCTCACCCTCAACCGTGCGAAAGGTGATCTCAAGAGCGGTATCGGGTCTCCCTTCGAAGGCCGAGCGGATCGCCATGTTCTGTCGAACATGGCTGGCCGAGCTCGCGATGTAGGGAAGAATGTGCTTATCCAAGTGGGACTGCAGAGCCAAGCCATTGACCGCGGTGATGGCCGCGCCCAAGGGCAGCTGTTCACTGAGATCGCCGGAGACGGCGGTAACGATCGCCTGTCCCTGCACTGCGGTTAACTGGATGGGCACATTGGCACGGTATTGGCGCTGATAAGATCTGGGCGGGATCACCTGCGTATGGCCATCGTCGAACTGGGCAACGAATTTCACCAGCTCGCGGTAATACTCGGCCGTCGACTCCGTCGCCAGAACTTTGGGAATGAACGTTTGGTAAGCCTGATCAATATCCAGATCCGGCACCTGATCAAAGAAGGGAAAGTTGTAGCTCAGCTCCTTCCATAGCAGCGACAGGCCAAAGAGCTTTTCTTGCTGGGTCAGATCATCCGCCGCAGCGACGGGAGTGATAAGGCAGAGCAGTGTCAGTAGCGCTGCCATAGTTCTTCTTTTTATCATTCATCTTCCTTGTTGTTTTTATTGTCGTTTCTATTGTCGAAAAAACTCATCGGGATCTCGGCCATCGCTTCTTACGGTGTTGATCGAAGCCCGGTCCTAAAGGTGACGCCTCTATTTCCAGCAAAGCGTGCTGTGCGCCTCAGTGCCCAGCATCTCAATGGAATGGCGTTGCCTAAATCCCTACTCATCCCGCAACGTCAGCGCCGGGCGCTGGCGAGCGGTATTGAGTGCCAGTGCTGAGACGGTGGCGACGGTGATGGCCAGTACCACTGCGGTCGCCGCGGGGAACCACCACCAGGCTAGATCTACGCGATGGATAAAGTGCTCCAGCCAACGACTCAGGCCCCAATGAGCCAGCGGCCAGGCCAGCAAACTGCCCAGCGCCACCAGAGCGACAAACTCTTTGTTGATCAGCGTGATGATTCTGGCGTAACTGCCGCCGAGTACCTTACGCATGGCGATCTCCTTGCTGCGGCGTTCACAGCTGAAGGCAGCAAGGCCAAAGAGACCGATACAGGTAAGGCCGATGGCCAGCATAGTAAAGCTGAATAGTAGGTTTTGCTCGCGACGCTGGGCATCGAACAGTGCCTGAAACTCGGCGTCGAGAAAGCTAAGCTCAATCGGATGTATCGGCATGAGCTGTTGCAGACGAGTCTGGATCTCATCCAGATCAGCCATGCTGAAACTTTCATTAAGATGCAGCAAGAGCTCGGCGCGTGGGCTATTGCTCTGGCTGTGGGTGAAAAACATCGGGCCGCTGTCCACCTGCGCGGGACCTATCTTGAATTGCTCGACCACGCCGACGATGGTGCCTTTGATGGTATCGTTCATGCCTTGCCACTGCCACGTTTGGCCAACGGCGTCTCGTGGCTCGGCAAATCCGGCCAATTGGCTGGCTTCACGGCTGATGATCACCCCGCAGGTCTTAGTCTGGAAATTAAACCTGTCGGCTCGAAACTCGTGGCTAAAGTCCCGTCCTGCCAGCAGGGTCAGCCCCAGTGTCTCGGCCAGATTGGCGGTGCCCATTTTCATCCCGATCCCTTCAAGCTCCAGCCCCTGGGTTTGGATGGTGGGTCGTGAATTGTAGGTCTCCGTGGGAGCTGAGTTGAGGATGGTTGCACTGTTCACACTGTCGAGTCCCTCCATGGTGCGGTGGATCTCATCTTGTTGACGGAGCACTTCTCTGGATAGTTGCTTGACCAGTAGACGGCCATCCTTGGCGTAGCCCAAAGGTTGGTTTTGCATCAGTTGTAGCTGGGAAAAGAAGCCGCATGATGTGATCAACAAGCCGATACTGACGGCACCTTGTAGACCAATCAGCAGCTTGCGCAAACGCGCTGCACCAAAGCCACGATTGAGATCGCCAGACAGTACGCGGGCAGGCTGGAAGGCGGAAAGATAGAAGGCGGGGTAAGCGCCGGCAAGCAGGCCAACCAGCAGGAACTGACCCAGCAAAATCACACCCAGCTCGCTGAAGTAGTGAATGGTCAATGTGCTGTTCATCATTTGATTGAACTGAGGCTGGGCCAGTTCTAACCAGATGCAGGCCAGCAAGCTGGCGAGGGCGGTGAGCAAAAGGGTCTCCAGCAGAAACTGACCAATCAATTGGCTGCGATTGACTCCTAACGCCTTGCGTATACCCACCTCCTTGGCACGCAGTCCGGCACGGGCGGTGCTCAGATTGATGAAATTAAAGCTAGCTATCAGCAAGATAAACAGCGCCAACCCGGAAGCGAGAAAAACCGCTTGTGCCGAGCCATTGGCCTTCATCTCATGCATTCGGTTGGAGTTTAGGTGGATGTGGGTGAGGGGTTGTAGCTCAAATTGGATGTTGTATTTACGCTCAGTAAATAGGTCGAGCATTTTGCTTGTTAAGTGTTTGAAGTCGGTTTCAGCATTGGGTCGCACATACAGGTAGCCGAGGTTGGTTTTCAACGTTTCGAGTTGATCCCCATAGGGCGCGCGGAGCGTCTCTTTGTAGGTAATAGCTTCAATTGCCAGATGGGTGTTGGCAGGTAGATCAGCAAACACGGCGGTTACTGTCATTGGCTGCCCGATGCGCCAGTCCAGCGTCTCACCGATGACATCGGTACGGCCAAATAGGCGCAGCGCCTGCTGCTGGGACAGAGCGAGTAGATTCGGCTCGGTTAATACGCGATGGAGATCGCCAGCGATAGGTGAGAGTGCAAAGAGATCGGTGAGATGGACATCGGCACCATAAAAGTGCTCAAGCTGGAGCGGCTGCTCATCCAACAGGAATAGGTTGATAGGGGCCATCGTTTTATAGAGGTAGGTGGCTTGGTCTATTTCAGGCCAGTCAGTGAAGTGTCCCATCAGACCCGGTGGAGCGATGGCCAGTGAAATTCCATATTCGGTAATGGTTGAGCTCAAGCGGTAGCTGCTATCGGCATTGGGATGCATCTGATCGTAGCTCAGCTCAAACCGGACCCACAGAACGATCAACAGGGTGGCAGCTAAGCCCACCGACAACCCCATTAGATTCAATCCAGTATGCAGCTTCTGCTTCCACAGCGCCCGCACGGCAGTGCGCAGGTAGTTGCCCAGCATGGCAAAGCGGGCAGAGAGGCTCGCATTAGGCATACTGCTTCACCTCCGCCGGCAGATCAGCGACGATCTGGCCATCGCGCATGCGCACGGTGCGGCTGGCGTAGCTGGCGTCCTCGTCTGAGTGGGTCACCATGATGATGGTGGTGCCGGCGCGGTTCAGTTCGCACAACAGGTTCATCACCGCATCGGAGTTTTCTGAGTCGAGATTGCCGGTGGGCTCATCGGCGAGGATCAGCGCGGGCTGGATGATCAGCGCGCGGGCCACGGCGACCCGCTGCTGCTGACCGCCGGACAGTTGCTGCGGCAGATGATCGCGTCGGTGGGCGATCTGCATCTGCGCCAAGATGGCTTCGACCCGCTGCT